>NZ_DATJIY010000218.1:0-3959 GCF_035492835.1 Dinghuibacter sp. | reverse complement strand
ATCGGCAACGCCAACCCGACGACGCGCCTGTTGGTCTCCCAGCCCGGGTTGGCCACGCTGACCAACGCCAATTCCTTCAATACCCTGATCCTGCAAGCCGGCAGTGCCCTGGCTTTCGGTGGTAACGGCGCCATTTCCGCGGTGCAATCCTTCAACAGCCAGCCGCTGGCGATCAACCCCATCGGGAACAATGTCCTGATCGGCAAGACGAGCCAAACCAATACGACCTATAAGCTCGACGTCGGCGGCAGCGTCCGGGCCGACCAGGTGACGGTGAACGCCACCGGCGCTGATTTTGTCTTCGACCCGGCGTATGCCCTGCCGTCGCTGTCGACGGTAGCCGCCTATATCGCCGCCAACCACCACCTGTCCGGGATACCCTCCGCCGCGCTGATGCAGCAGGATGGTATGTCCGTCGGCGAAACCGAGACCGCCCTGTTGCAAAAGGTGGAAGAGCTGACGCTGTATGCCATCGAGGCTGACCATCGGGCCTCCGTCGAGCACGAGCTCGTAGAAAAGCTGGAAGCGCGTATGGACGCGCTCCAGCAAGAGGTGGAACAACTCAAAGCCCAGCGGCCTTGAGCCGGTCCTGTAACGATTTCAATTCGGCTTCGAGCGCGGCGATGCGTTTGTTCGCCTCGATGGCGTAGAGGGTCAGCTCCTCGATCTTCTGGAGGTGGAGGCGCTGCATGTCGCCCAGGTCGACGCCGCTGGCCTCCATCTGCGCGGCGGAAGGGACCTCGGGAAGGTGGCGGTGCAATGCCGTATAGCGTTCGACCTCCGCGAGCGGCATCCGCCGGTAGCTGCTGTCGAATACATAGTCCGCGCCGATGGTGCCCGTGACCGTTACCTGTTTGGCGGTGATGGTCCCGTTGACCGTGAGCGGCGACACCGGGTTCTTGGTGCCTATGCCGACGTTTCCGTTCCAAAGGATACGCATCCGCTCCGCGCCCGACGTTCCCAGGGTGATGTTTTCATAGCGGTCGGGGGCGGTGGCGGTGGAGGTATAGCCGGACAAGTCGATATAGGACTTGGTGTTGGCGTTGGTTCCACCGCCCGCGCTCAGCCGGAGGAGCCCGTCGTCCATCGTGTAGATCGTATTGGCGTCGCTGACCCCGCGGATCTCGCCCATGATCGTGCCGCTTGAGATGGCCGGCCGGTCCTGGGTGTTGTTGAGGCCGCTGTTGATCGTTGCACCGCTGTGCAGGTTGACATGCCCCGCCGCGGTCACATTGACGTCCCCGGCGCCGCTGGTGAGGCTAAGCCCGCCGGTAAGGTATTGCCCCGAGTATACGAGAAACGTGCTGGGGGACATCGCGTTGCGGGCATTGGTCACATACAGGGCGCCGTTGCCGCTTGCCCCGTTGGATAGCATCAGCACCGCCCGGGCGGTGGCGTCCGTGAGGTCGGTGTTCTGGATGGTGAACGCGATGTCGCCGGTGGTGTTGGTGATAATCGACATCGGAGAGGGCGTCGTGTTGCCGGCGGCGGTGACGCTTTGCAAGGTTTGTGCGGCGGCCGCCTGGCACAGGCAGAGCGCCCCGAAAAAGAGGTAAGTGCGCATATTTGGTGTTTGCCGTAAATTAGCGCATTATGTCGACACAAAACACCAATGCCCCCGTCAGGGCGCTTTTCCTTGACATCGGTGGCGTACTCCTAACGAACGGCTGGGACCGTAAATCCCGCAAAGCCGCCGCGGACAGGTTCGGGCTCAATGCGGACGAAGTGAGTGACCGTCACCGGATGACCTTCGATACCTACGAATCGGGTAAGCTGAACCTGGACGAATACCTGACCAGGACCATTTTTTATGAAGACCGTAATTTTACCCGCCAGGAATTCCGGCAGTTCATGATGGACCAGTCGCAACCCTACCAGGAAATGCTGGACTTGATCCGGGACCTCAAGGCCAAACACGGATTGAAGATTGCGGTGGTGAACAACGAAGGCCGGGAATTGAACGAGCACCGTATCCGGACATTCAAGCTCGGGGAGTTCGTGGACTTTTTTATTTCCTCCTGTTTTGTCCACTTCCGCAAACCCGACGCGGACATCTGGAAGGTGGCGCTGGACATCGCCCAGGTGCCCCGCGAAAACGTCGTCTATATCGACGACCGCCCGATGTTCGTGCAAGTCGCCGAAGGGCTCGGGCTCCGGGGCATCAACCACAAAAAATACGAAGACACCAGGGCACAGCTCGAGGCATTGGGGCTGGCGCTCTAGCGCCAGGGCCGGCGCTCTGAGCGTGCGTGGGCGCGTCGTAACGGCGTTATAAAAGCAAAACCCGCGGACTTCGCGGGTTTTTATGTTATAGCATAGGTTGCCAGCAGCAAGATTGGAGACTAAACCTACGTCATTTCGCGCGCAAAAGAACGCCGTTGCAAAAAATCGGTATTTATACGGAGACGTCTCCCGCGGCCAGCCGCCCGCGGACCGACGACGCCCATTCCTCCCGGAGGATGCTATAATACACCGTATTCCGCCGGAATCCGTCAAAAGCGATCTTATAGTGCCTCAGACAGCCCTCGTAGGTGGCGCCGATCCCCATGATGGCGTTCCGGGATCGCGTGTTGCGCTCGTCGGTGCGGAGCTCGACGCGGTCCGCGCCCAGGGTCTCGAACGCGTATTCCAACATCAGGAATTTGTTGTTGCGGTTGAGCCCGGTCCGGTGATAGGGGAGACCGAGCCAGGTCCACCCGATCTCCAGGCGCTCGTCGGCGGGGACGATGCTGGCGTAGCTGGTACACCCCGCGTATCGTCCGCTGGTTTTGTCGATGACCAGGAAAGGATAGCGGATGCCCTGCGCCTTTTCATCCAGCGCCGTGCGGATGTATTGCGCCAGCAGCTGCGGGCTGTTGATCAGCGCCGTCGAGTACCGCATCAGGTCGGGATCGGAGCAGGCCGCCGCCAGCAGGCCCTCTGCATCCGTGTGTTGCAGAGGCCTGAGCAGGGAGCGATTGTTTTCCAGGCAAATATTATCGGCGAAGTCGAATGTCATGCAACGAAAGTACCGTCATCACTGGCGTATCCCATAGTCCAGAATCAATATGGCTCGTAGTCCAGAAAACCCATAAACGCCGCTACTGCGCCACTTTGATCTTTATCACGATTTTCTTCACCCATCCGCTACCGCCCGCCATCAGGTTCGGCATGTGAAGGTCCTCTGGATAGAAGACGGCGAACATGCCTTCGGTAAAACGGGAGAAAAACGAAGGCGGTTCACCAAACAACATAAAATCGGCCGTAGGGTCATAGACCTTGGAGGGCGTCTGCGCTTGAAGGAAGCCGTGGCCTACCATTTCGGCTCCACGGGCGACATATTGGAGGTCGATGTGGGCGCGGTGCGCCTCCATTTGCTGGGTGGAGGGGTCCACGGTTTCGTATTCATTGACGAGGGCGAAAACGCGCTCGCCGTCGATGTCATAGCGGCCCTTTTCGATGGCAGACAGGTCGGTGGCGTGAAGCCAGGCGAAGGCCTTTTGGAAGGGTTCGTTCCACGTATAGTTGCCGGAACGGTCGAGGTAGTCCAGGATCATACCGCTAAGTAACGGAATTATGCGGGTCGTGCCACTGACCGGCGGTATTAATTGTACTGCGCCTGGATATTCCGTCGATAGACGAGGATCATCGTCTCGGCGATCAGGACCTTGGCGGGTTTGGAAACGTCGATCTGCGTGCGGCCGCGCCAGATCTCCCGCATCGTCTCGAAGGCCAGGTCCTCGGCGCCGCGTTTTTGGTTCATAAAACCATAGGCCATGTAATTGGTGGCGCGGACATGCATATCGTAGAAAGACCTAAAAGCGGACTCGTCGCCCAGGCGGATGCGTTTTAGCAACTGCCGGTCGGTCTGGGCTCTTCGGACAAAAAAGGCGTATAAGGACGAAAACATAGTAAAGCCTCCTGACAAGATATTATGAACGGGC
Source organism: Dinghuibacter sp. (assembly GCF_035492835.1). Classification (NCBI taxonomy): domain Bacteria; kingdom Pseudomonadati; phylum Bacteroidota; class Chitinophagia; order Chitinophagales; family Chitinophagaceae; genus Dinghuibacter; species Dinghuibacter sp. Next base: position 36 of record NZ_DATJIY010000218.1, on the reverse strand, counting down.
GTACACTGAAAAAAATACCGTAATTTCCAATGGCCG
>NZ_DATJIY010000217.1:0-29188 GCF_035492835.1 Dinghuibacter sp. | reverse complement strand
CCCGCGAGGATGAAGAGGTCGGCCCACGAGAGCTTGCGGCCGTACTTCTGCTTGATCGGCCACAACAGGCGTCGCGCCTTGTCGAGGTTGGCGTTGTCGGGCCAGCTGTTCAACGGGGAAAACCGTTGCATGCCCCGGCTGGCACCCCCGCGCCCGTCCCCGATCCGGTACGTGCCCGCGCTGTGCCAGGACATCCGGATCATGAGCGGCCCATAGTGGCCGAAGTCGGCGGGCCACCAATCCTGCGACGTGGTCAGCACCTGGATGATGTCTTTTTTGACCTGTTTCAGGTCGAGCTTCTTAAACTCCCCGGCGTAGTCGAACCCTTTGTCCATCGGGTCCGATTTTTCCGAGTGCTGTCTCAGAATGTTCAGGTTTAGCTGGTTCGGCCACCAGTCGCGGTTCCGCGTGCCACCGCCTGCGGTTTCTTTGAGTTTTCCCCCGGTAAAGGGACATCCCGGAGCGTGCGGGTGGTGTTCCGATGCGTAATGAAGTGTGTTATTTTCCATAATGGTCAATTGTCGTTATCAAAAGTATCGAAGTTTTCTATCGGCTCTGATAGATGGTATTTATGAGTTATAGGCGCTTCTCTATGCCCTTAAGGTACTGTTTCTGATTCGATTTTTTGAAGTCAAAGCCGTCGCACTGGTTGAATTCGGCGAACTTACGGATCGCCGTTGCCACGGCTTCGATGTCCGGGCTGCATTTTTCGAAGTGCAGATTATGTACGATGAGCGTCCCCTGTTTCCGGTCGGCCTTGGCATCCATCCGCGCGACAAAGGTATCGCCCACGAGGATCGGCAGCGAAAAATAACCATACTTGCGTTTGGGTTCGGGGACAAAACATTCAATTTGATAATCGAAATGGAAAAAGTCCCTTAGGCGATGCCGGAAGACATTCAATCCGTCGAAAGGGGAGAGGACATAGGCGTCACCGGAGAGTTCGATTTTTTTACCCCTATACGCCGGGAGCATATACAATTCTTTCAGCCCATCGATGGCCACCGCCAGCACTTCACCCCCGGCTACCATCTTTGCCAGCTCCTGTTTTATAACGTGTCCCTTTACATAGCGCGCCCGCCACCCCATTTCTTTCGGATACGCCACACCCAGCGCCGTCAGCTCCCGCCGTATCACGTGCCTCGCAAATTCCTCCGGCGTCGGCATCGTCGTATCCACATCCGCCGGGACCAGGTTCTTGGGCAGGTCATATACCTTGTGGAAACCGGCATTCCTGGTCGCCATCAGCTTACCCTCCATGTATAAGCGCTCCAACGCGATCTTCGACGGTCGCCAGTCCCACCAGCCCTTGTTCGCCTCCTGCCGGTCGTTGTCGAAATCCTTGACGGATAACGGCCCTTCCCGCTCGATACGGTCCAGGACCCGCTGCATCAGGTTGACTTCCGGCTGGGTGAGCGGTTTCCGGGCGTTTTTTATGGCCTCCTTGACGGGCAGGGAGAAGCGGTAATTGTGCATCGGCTGGTACCCGGAGTCGGCCGTAAAGAATTCAAAGATCCTTCCATCCGCCTGTAGCTCCTCCAGCCACTCCGGCTGGTAGTCGGGCACGCGCGTCGCGATCGCGTGGTGGTGGGCTCGTTCGACCGTGTAGTTGGTGTCGAGCTGGACATAGCCGAGGTGGTCGATCAGCTTATAGACCGCCTCGCGGCCCTTGCCGAACGGAGCGGGTTTGTGCAACCCGGCAGCGTGGAGGATGATCTTGCGGGCTTGTTCGAGGGTGAGTTTTTGCATAAAAAAAGGGCGCCCCGGCAGGGGCACCCTAAGGTATCATTTTTAACGGCTTTATTTTTTCCCGCCGATGACAAAGAACAGGCCTACCTGGAAGACGCCGTTCTTGGCGTCGCTGGCGGCAGCGTCGAAGTCGCTACCCGACTTGGCCATCTTGGAGAGGGCGAAGTTGTAGCGGGCGTCGATGCCGAGACCAAGGGGCAGCTTATAACCAAGGCCCACGCCCCATGCCAGCTGTGTCGACTGGAAGTTGGACTTTTCGTCCGTGGTCTGACCGTCGGTGGTTATTTTAGCGCTGGCCAGGAATCCAAACTGAGGACCGGTTTCAAGGAAGGCGCCGTGGATGCTGTACTTGATCATGATGGGTACGTTGATCAGCGCCGTTTTGAGGTTTCCGGGGTCGCCGTCGGAGTTGAACTTGCCGCCCTGCCCGGAATACAACACTTCGGGTTGTATGCTCAGACCCAGGACGACCGGGATGCTCACCAGGACGCCGGCATGGAAGGCCGGCTGGCTGCTCCACGTGATAGGGTTGCTGCCTTCATCGGCATGAATGGTCGCAATGCTGTAGCCCGCTTTCACGCCGAAGCCGATTTGAGCGTAGGAGGCGGTCGCGCTGCCGGCGACGACGAGGATTAGTAAGAGTGTTTTCTTCATAACGGTATGTTTTGTGAAACCGCTAAATTAGGAAGCCTACGGGTCAAAACAAGCGTGCTTTTACGCTTTTACCGAGGTGGGAATATTACGGTGACGTGTAGTCGTAAACATCCAGGTCAAGGGGCCGCCGTCGGACCGGCTGGCGCCGCTGGATCAAAGATATTATATTTGAGTATGAACCTCCCATCACTGGCGACAACCCTCGCCCTGAGCCTGTCTGCCGGATACTGCCTGGCGCAGACCACGATAACGAAATGGCCGGACGACAAGAACGGCGCGGTCTCCATCACGTATGACGACGCGTCGCGGCGCCAGTTCACCGGGGCGCTGCCGCTGATGGAGAGGCTACAGCTCCCGGCCACTTTTTTTGTCATTACGGGGCCTATTGATGGTTCGGAGTACAAAGGGAAATTTATCGGGAGACCCATAAGGGAGATCATCGGGGAATCGGCCACAGTGCCCACCAATGAGCACAACTTCCTGGAGCGCTGCTCTGCGGCGGGTTTCCTGGGTTACCAGGGTACGATCGCCTATCACACCCACGCGGGGAACTTGTATTCCTCTGGAAAAAAAGTAGCGGCGTACCGGTTGATGGACAGCCTCTACGCCAAGGTGCGTCACGGCGATTTTGCACCGGGATACGAGCCCTGTCCCGAATACAAGGAGGCCGTCGGCTCCAGCTGGGAGGACTTCCGCAAAGACGCGGCCATGGGTTACGAGATCGCCAGTCATTCGGTTACGCACGCGACCATGCCCGGTCTTGACGAGGCCAATATCCGGTACGAGCTGGAAAAAAGCAAGGAGGAGATAGAGAACCACCTCGGCAAACGGTACGTCTTTTCCGCCGAGGTGCCCTACGGATATGAAGACCAGCGGGTGATGCAGATAGCCCACACGATCTACCCGGCCCTGCGCAACCGGATGCCCGAGCCCTTCCTGAAGGAGATCGACCGGGCGAGCGACGCGCTGCCCCATCCGGCCGGCAAGGACTACGTGCAATGGCAGCGCGGGCCGCTGCACGCCACACCGCTGTCGCTGATGACGTCCTGGGTGGATACCGCCTGTGCCAACAGGGATACCTGGCTGGTGCTTGTTTTCCATGGGATCGACAGCCTGGGATGGGAGTGGACGCCTATACCCAAGCTCGAGGCGTATCTGCAATACATCAAGGCACGGGAGGACCGTCTGTGGATAGCGACCTTCGGGGACGTCACCCGGTATATGCGGGAGAAGGAATCCGCGCGGATCGCCGTCACCAATAAAGGCGGCGTCCTCACCGTGTCGCTCACGCATCCGCTGGACAAATACCAATACGACCTGCCGTTAACGCTCCGGACGCGCGTCCCGGCCGGCTGGAAAAGGGTGGTGGTGCGCCAGGGCGCCGCTACGCAAACCATCGACGTCAAGGACGGATACATCCTGTACCCGGTGAAACCCAACGCAGAGCCCGCGACGTTGCAGGACGCCGGGTCCTATACGGCCGTATTAAAAGACGGCTGGGACATGCAATCGGCTACCAGGATCGCGGACAAAGGCGACGTCCTTTCACAAGCCAGCTATACGCCGCAAGGCTGGTACAAGGTCAGCGTACCCACGACCATCATCGCCGGCCTGATGGCTAATAAGGTCTACGACTTCGATCCGTTTTACGGGATGAACTTCGAAAAGCTGAAGGACCCTTCGCTCGATGCGCCCTGGTGGTTCCGTACGACGTTTACCCTGCCTGCGCCGGAGGACGGCAAAGACGTTATCCTGACGCTGCATGGCATCAACTATAAGGCGAATGTCTGGCTCAACGGGGTGCTGATCGCGGATTCCAACAGGATCATGAATCCCTACCGGGTGATCGAGCTGAACGTTACGCCCTATGTACGCCCTTCCGGCAACGTGCTGGCCCTCGAGATCAGGCGCCCCATAAACCCCCAACGGCGCGGTGGCGATCTGGCCATCGACTATGCCGACTGGATCCACTACCCGCCCGATTACAACGGCGGCATCGTCAACGACATTTCGGTCCGGACCTACGACCGGGTGGGTATCCAATACCCACTGGTGACCACCCGCTTCGACCTCCCTTCGCTCGACGTCGCGCACCTGACGGTGGAGGCGCTGGTGACCAACTATAGCCAAACGCCGCAGGATGTGGTGGTCAAGGGCAGGATCAATACCGATATATCCTTTCAAAAAAAGGTACACCTGAACGGTGGTGAAATCGTCAATGTGGTTTTTACCCCGGCCGACTTTCCACAGCTGAACGTCAGACACCCGCGCATCTGGTGGCCCTGGCAATACGGCAAACCCGGGCTCAACCGCCTGGAGTTGTCCGTAGGCCACGGCGCCGCGGTCAGCAACACCATCAGCGAACCCTTTGGCATCCGCCAGGTTACTTCCCAGCTGATCGATACCGCCTCCCGCGTTTTTATCGTCAACGGCAAACGCATACTCCTTCGCGGCGCTGCCTGGGCCCCGGATATTTTCCAGCGGCGCTCCCCCGAACGCCAGGAGCAGGAAATCCGCCTCTATCGCGACATGAATATGAACATCGTCCGCTCCGAGGGGAAAATGGAGGATGATAATTTCTATGCCCTTTGCGACAAATACGGTATGCTGGTCATGACGGGCTGGATGTGCTGCGGCGCCTGGCAGTATCCCGAAAACTGGGACGCGGCCAAACGCGCCTCCGCCATGGCGTCCGATACCAGCGTGATGCGCTGGCTTCGAAACAAGCCCAGCCTGCTGGTGTGGCTCAACGGCAGCGACATGCCCCCCAGGGACACCAGCGTGGAACGGGGTTACCTCGACATCGAGGCCTCCGAGCACTGGCCCAACCCAACCCTATCGACCGCCAACAGCAGCAAATCCAGGGTGTCCGGTTATAGTGGCGTAAAGATGGACGGTCCCTACGAGTGGGTGCCGCCGGTCTATTGGGAAACCGACTCCACCCGTAAATTCGGCGGCGCCTGGAGCCTCGCGACCGAGATTTCCCCGGGCCCCTCCATACCACCGTACGAAAGCCTGATCAAGTTCATCCCCGCCGATTCCCTGTGGTTTACCACCGCAACCTGGAAGTACCACTGCGGGACGATGACCTTCGGGACTACCGATACGTTCAATATGGCGCTCCAGCGGCGCTATGGCCGCTCGACCGACATCAGGGACTATCTTTCGAAGGCCCAGGCGCAGGACTACGAGGCGCACCGCGCAATGATGGAAGCCTATGGCCTGCATAAATACCACGACGCCACCGGCGTGGTGCAGTGGATGGGCAGCAACCCGTGGCCGGGGCTGATCTGGCATACGTATGACTATTACCTGTATCCCGCGGGAACGTATTTTGGCATGAAGAAAGCGATGGAACCGGTTCACGTGATGTATTCGTATGCGACGGGGACGGTGAACGTCGTCAATTCACTGCTGCGGTCCTTTGACGGCCTCCAGGTCGAGGCCTCGGTCTTCGACCTCGACGGGCGCCGCACGTTCACCCGTCACGCCGCCGTGTCTATCGGCCCGGACAGTGCCGTCCGGTGTTTCGCCGTGCCGGCCACCGAAGGAACATACTTCCTGCGTCTGCAGCTTACCGATGCGGGCGGCGCGGTCCGCAGCGTCAACTGGTATTGGCTATCGTCTCACGGCGACGCGCTCAACTGGCGCAGGTCGACCTGGTACACGACGCCGCAAAGCGCGTATGCGGACTACACCGCCTTTCAGACCCTCGGCAAGACGACGCTCTCGGTCGTACACGCGGAGGCTGTGGAAACCGACAGCGCCAGACACTACCTCAGGGTCACCAATACCGGTCATACGGTCGCCTTCCAGGTGCACCTCCGGGTGTTGAACGGCCACGATGGCGACGACATCCTGCCGGTGATCTTTAGCGACAATTATATTGAGCTCGCGCCGGGCGAAACCCGGGAGATACGGTGCAGCTACGCGGTCAAGGACGAGAAGGCCGCGCCCCACTTTGTGGTGACCGCCTGGAACGTTTCCGGTGAAACGGCTTTGGACAACCCCTAGGCTAGTCCGTCAGCCTCTACCACCGCGTCCGCAAAAGCCTTTGGCGCCTCCTGCGGCAAATTGTGACCGATACCCCCGGAAATCGTATGGTGGGCATAAGGTCCGGAGAACCTGTTGCGGTAAGCGGCGGGTGGTGGATGCGGGGCGCCGTTGGCGTCGCCCTCAAGTGTCACGGTGGGCACGGTAACGGTAGGGAACGCCGCCAGTTTCTGTTCCAGCTCATCGTATTGTTTTTCTCCCTCCGCAATCCCCAGACGCCAGCGGTAGTTGTGTATCACGATCGCCACGTGGTCGGGGTTCCGGAAAGACCTGGCCGACGTTTCGAAGGTGGCGTCGTCGAAGCTCCAGCGGGGCGAGGCGGTCTGCCAGATCAGTTTGTTGAAGGCATCGGTATTGGCCGCATAGCCCGCGCGGCCCCGCTCCGTGGCAAAATAATACTGGTACCACCATTGTAGCTCCGCCGCGGGTGGCAGCGGGGCTTTGTTGGCTTGCTGGCTGCCGACCAAATACCCACTGACCGATATGAGCGCTTTGCACCGTTCCGGGTAAAGCACCGCGACGATGTCCGCCGTCCTGGCGCCCCAGTCGAACCCGCCGATGACGGCCTGTTTGATCTGAAGCGCATCCATAAAGGCGATGGCGTCCACCGCGAGTGCGGACTGCTGACCATTACGCACCGTTTGATCCGACAGAAAGCGGGTCGTCCCATACCCCCGCAAAAAGGGAACATAAACGCGGTATCCCTTTGCGGCCAGCAGGGACGACGCGTCCGCAAAACTATTGATGTCGTATGGCCAGCCGTGGAGCAGGATGACCGGCTTGCCGTTGTCCGGTCCGACGTCGGCGTACCCGATGTCAAGCAGACCGGCTTTGATTTGTTTGAGGGTGGGGAAGCGCGGCGGCGTTTTACCTGCGCCCAGCGCGCCGAGCTGCGTGGCGGCGAGCGACAAGGCGGTCATGCCCAGAAAGCGACGACGGCCGATGGGGTCTTTCATAGTCAAACGTTTTGGTTGAAAACAAAGGTAGTCTACAGACCGACGACCGTGCTCCTCCTTTCCAACAAAACGGTATCGCGCCAGCGGTCCCCCATCTTCCCGATGCGTTCCCGGGTCCCGACCCGCCGGAACCCCACGCTTTCGTGTAACCGGATGCTGGCGACGTTCTCGGGGAAAATGCCTGCTTGCAGCGTCCAGATGCCACCGGCTTCGCTTTCGGCAACCAGCGCTTCCAACAATGCTTTACCTACGCCTTTTCCGCGGTAAGCGGTGGCAATATACACGCTGACCTCCGCCACCCCCGCGTAGACACAGCGCCCGGAGGTGGGCGTCAGCGCCACCCATCCCGTCACCGCGTGGCCATCCAGGGCAACCAGCCGGCTGTGCGGCAGGTGGGCCTTGTCCCATTCTTCCCAGGAAGGCGCGGCGGTCTGGAAGCTCGCGTTCCCCGTGGCCAGTCCATCCTCATAGATGGCCTTGACGACGGGCCAATGTGCCGGGCAAAGGGGAGTGATGGTCATGCTGCCGTTTTTTTTATAAATATATTTGAATAATATGAGTACGCGGCTCCCCGTAAAAGATAAGTCCGGCGGTAAGGCCTCCATAAAGATCACCCGCTTCAAGCCGGCCATACGCCATACCGATCCCCACCGGCACAACGGCTATTTGGAGATGATCTTTCTGACGGCCGGGGCGGGTGTGCACGTGATCGACGGCCGCCGCTACGCGGTCGGGCCGCCGGTCCTGTTCGTGGTCAGGAAGGATCAGGTGCATTGTTGGGAGTTGTCGACGCCGGGTGAAGGCTATGTGCTCATCATCCGACGCGAGTTCGTGGAGGGGTTGACCGATGGGCGCCTGAGGTCGTTGATCGCATCGGTCAGCGCCTATAGCTGCGTGCCTTTGACAGGCAACGCCTCGGTGGACCGGCTGTGGACGGTCCTGCTGGACGAAACGGACGGCGCGCCCGAGATCGTCGAAACGGTGTTGACCGCATTACTGGCAAAGATGATGTCGCTGGCTGGGCCCGCGGTAAAACCCATCAGGGAATCCGGGGGGCTGTATGAACAATACCTGCATTTGCTGGAAAACGGCCATGCCATGAAACGCACGGTGGAGCACTACGCCAGCCTGTTGCACACCACGCCGCAAAACCTGAACAACGCCTGCCGGAAGGCGGCGGACCGGGCAGCGGCCGGGGTGCTGGGGGATTTTTTGATGGGCGAGGCCAAGCGCCTTTTGTTGTATACCAGCGGCACCGTCGCGGAAATATCCTTTTCCCTGGATTTTAAAGACCCCTCGCATTTTATAAAATACTTTAAGCGGGCAACGGGGTTGACGCCGCAGGCATTCCGGAAGATGCCAGATTTTTTTCAAATCGACCATCAGGGTTAAGCGCGTTTTCGCAATTTTGGTGGACATGCGTAAACTCATTGTTGCCCTCCTGGCCTTGACCGCCTGTAACACCAGCGACCAAAGCAACGCCGTGCTCCGGGCGCAGGTGGACAGCCTGCAACGGAAGCTGGACGACGTCTACAAACCCGGTTTGGGCGAATTCATGTCGGGCATCCAGGTGCATCATGCAAAACTCTGGTTTGCCGGCGTCGCCGGCAACCGGAAGCTCGCGGACTTCGAGGTGGGCGAGATCAGAGAAGCCCTGGACGATATTGAAAAGTATTGCGCCGACCGCCCGGAGGTCGCCCAACTGCCGATGATCCGGCCGGCCGTGGACAGCGTCAGCGCCGCGATCGCCGCGGGCAGCTTCCCGGCCTTCAAAAGCTCGTTTGTGCTCCTGACCGCCACCTGTAACAATTGCCACCGGGCGACAAAACACGAGTTCAACGTGATCAAGGTGCCCGACGTGCCCCCCATTACCAACCAGGTATTTACCAAGCCCTAGCGGATGGCGGAAAAAAAAGATGTACCCGGGCTCTTCCGTTTGTTCCTCCGGCTCGGCCTCACCGCCTTTGGCGGCCCCGCCGCGCACATCGCGATGATGCAGCGGGAGGTGGTGGACAAAAGGAAATGGATGGACCACACGCAGTTCCTGGACCTGATCGGCGCCACGAACCTGATACCCGGGCCCAACAGCACCGAAATGGCGATCCACATCGGCCAGGAGCGGGCCGGATGGAAGGGGTTGCTGGTGGCGGGCGCGTGTTTTATCGGCCCCGCCGTGGTGATCACGGGCGTCATCGCCTGGTTGTACCAGCGGTACGGTCAATTGCCACAGGTATCTGCCTTTATCTTTGGCATCAAACCCGCCATCATCCCGGTGATCCTCGCGGCCGGGCTGCCGCTGGCCAAAAGGGCGCTCAAGGACGCCTGGTTGTGGGTGATTGCCGTTGCGGCGCTGGCGGCGGGTCTGGCGGGGGTGAACGAGATCTATGTGATGTTTGGGGCGGGACTGGTGGCGCTCGCCCGGACTCGGTCCTTGCAGGGTTTTGTCCCGTTGTTGCTACAGGCGCCCGCGCTGGTGGTGTCGAATGCACGGATATTCTTTTCTTTTTTAAAGATTGGGGCGATATTATACGGTAGCGGCTATGTACTCTTTGCCTTCCTGGACAGCGAGCTCGTGGCAAAAGGACTTTTATCCCGGAAGGTGCTGATCGACGCCATCGCGGTCGGCCAGTTTACCCCGGGGCCGGTTTTCTCCTCCGTGACCTTTATCGGCTGGCAGATGGGCGGCTGGAAGACTGCCGCGCTCGCCACCCTGGCGATCTTCCTGCCTTCCTTCGTCTTTGTCGCCCTGTCACACCCGCTTGTGCCCCGGATGCGCCGGTCGAGGTTGTTTTCGGCCTTCCTGGACGGCGTGAACGCCGCATCCGTGGCCATCATCCTGACGGTTTGCATCGACTTCGGCCGGGCCACGATCACCGACTGGCGCGCCTGGGTGATCGCCGTTGCGAGCGCGGCGGTGGTCTTTGGTTTTCCGAAGGTGAACAGCGCGTTTGTGATCCTCGGCGGGGCGGTAGCGGGATATTTGTTACATCTGGTCAATTGAGCCCCCGGTATTCATTGGGCGTAAGCCCCACCCGCTGCTTGAACAACCGGCTGAAGTGCTGCGGGTATTTGAACCCCAGGTCATAGGCGATCTCGCTGACGGACTTCGCGTCGTCAAAAATCTTCTCCTTGGCCAGGTCGATGACCTTCGACTGGATGTACTCCAGGGGCGACTTCCCGGTTTCCTTTTTGATCAGGTCCCCGAAATAGTTTGGCGACAGGTGGAGCTCCGCCGCGCACCAGGCTACCGATGGCAGCCCGATCAGTTGCGGCTTGTCGGACGAAAAGTAGTCGTTCAGCAGCCCCTCGAAGCGCTCGAGGATACCGCGGTTGACGTTCTCCCGCGTGATGAATTGCCGGTCGTAAAACCGGGTGCAATAGTTCAGGAAGAGCTCAATTCCGGAGACGATCAGCTTTTTGCTGTGCTTGTCGATGGGCTGACGTAGCTCCGCGTCGATTTGGGCAAAGCAATCCCGGACGGTCTGTCGCTCCTTTTCCGATATATGCAAGGCCTCGCTGACGTCATAGGAAAAGAAAGTATAATCCTGGATGTGCTGACCGAGGCTGGTACCGCGGATAAGGTCCGGGTGGAAGGCCAGGACGAGCCCGTCGGGTTGGTAAAACGCGCCGTTGTCCTCCCCAACGACCTGTCCCGGGCCAAAAAATACGAGCGTCCCTTCCTGGTAGTCATAGTTTTGCTTGCCATAACGGAGGTTGCCATGCAGGGCGCCTTTCAAAAAGGCCGCATAGAACCCATAGTAACGCCGTTCCATGTGCCTCGGCGTGGACTTTGTCTGATCGATCACGGTGACCAGCGGGTGAAACGTCCCTTGGTTATTGAAGGCGTTGAGGTCGCTGATGGTCTCTAATCGTTGCATACGCCAAAAGTACGAAGTCCCCGAAAAGCACGGACGGGAACCAGTAATCTTGGTACAAAACCCGGTAATCGGTATACATATCCTCCGGGAAAGACGTCGGAACTTTGTCCGGAGATCAAAAACCAATCATATGGAAAAGAGAATGTTGGGAAAAAGCGGGCTGGAAGTATCCGCCCTGGGACTGGGATGTATGGGGATCAGTTTTGGGCATGGACCGGCCATCGACAAATCGGATGGCATCAAGCTGATCCGCGCCGCCTATGAGCAGGGCGTGACCTTTTTTGACACCGCCGAATCCTATGGCCCGTTTGTCAACGAAGAAATCGTGGGCGAGGCCGTGGCGCCCTTTCGCGACCAGGTGGTGATCGCGACCAAATTCGGCTTCAAGGGTGGCGTCGTGGGCGATGGGGTGGACAGCCGGCCGGAGAATATCCGCGCGGTTGCCGAAGCCTCGCTGAAACGGCTGAGGACCGACCGGATCGACCTGTTCTATCAGCACCGCGTCGACACGAGCGTGCCCATGGAGGACGTGGCGGGGACGGTAAAAGACCTGATCCGCGAAGGGAAGGTAAAGCACTTTGGCTTGTCCGAAGCGGGCGTGCAAAGCATCCGCCGGGCGCACGCCGTCCAGCCGGTAGCTGCTTTGCAAAGCGAATATTCGCTCTGGTGGCGTGAGCCGGAAAGGGAAATCCTTCCCCTGCTGGAAGAGCTGGGTATCGGCTTCGTGCCCTTTAGCCCGCTCGGGAAAGGCTTTCTCACGGGCGCGATCAACGAGAATACCCAATTCGGCGCGGGAGATTTTCGCAGCCTCGTCCCCCGTTTTGCACCGGAGAACCTCAAGGCGAACCAGGCGTTGATAGACATATTGACCAGACAGGCTGCCGCCAGGAACGCGACGGTCGCCCAATTGGCCCTGGCGTGGCTGCTGGCCCAAAAGCCCTGGATCGCGCCTATCCCCGGCACCCGGAAGCTGACGCGGCTCCAGGAAAATCTGGGGGCGACGAACATCATCCTCAGTAAGGACGACCTGCGCGAAATCGAAACCGCCGCCGGAAGCGTCACCATCCAGGGCGCCCGGTACCCGCAGCAAATGCAGGATCTGGTCGGCAAATAATGGATGGGCTTCATGGTGTGGCGAGCTCTACGACGAGCCGGTGCGGGAGTGGTTGAAGAAAAAGTTGTTTAACGCGTCGTAGTGATCGTGGGCTTTCGATAAATTGTCAAAAAAACAACCTATGCCCCAGTCGAGACGAACCTTCCTGAAAAACAGCGCCGGTCTGGCAGCACTGGCGGCCTTTGGCCCCTATCCCGTCGGGACTCCCTCCAAAAGCCGGTGCGGCATCCAGATTGGTCCCGATTGTTTCGTCGACGAAGGCGTCGACGCCGCGCTCGACATCCTCCAGGAGAAAGGCGCCGTCGACACGTTGTATCTGAGCACCTTTACCTATGATCGCGGCATCATCGGGCGGACGTGGGGCAAGGATTTTTCCGGGCACGGCGTCGACGCGTCGGACAAGGGCTATTTTCATGGCGGCAACTACGCCACGCCGCACGCGGCATTCTATACCGGCACGGCCATAAAGGGGGAACGGCTAAAGGCGCCCGACTTCGGTAGCCGCGATATACTGGCCGAGGTGTTGCCCAGGGCAAAACGCCGCGGGTTAAAAACCATCTGTTCGATCCAGGATGGTTTTAGCTATCCCGCCGATATGCCCTTTATCACGGATATGCACGAGATCGACCTCCAGGGGCGCAAGGGCGACGCCCTTTGCTTTTTCAACCCCGACGTCCGGGCGTTCTGGACCGCGGTGGCCAGGGACCTCTGCAGCTCCTACGACATCGACGGCGTCCTGTTGTTCAACGAGCGCAACGGACCCTTGCTCAATGCCGTCGGCGTCAGCCACGCACAGGCCATCGACTCCGCAGGCGTCACCTGTTTTTGTCCCTACCACGAGCGGGAGGCCAGGGCGCGGGGCATCGACTTCGAACGCGCCAGGGAGGGCTACCGCCGGCTCAACGTCTTTGTGCAACGGGCCCTGGCCGACCAGCGTCCTTCCGACGGCTATTATGTCGAATTCGAGCGCCTTATGCTGACCTATCCCGAGATCATGGCCTACAACCAGCTCTTCGACGCCGGGAAGCACCAGATACTGAAGGACATCTATACATCGGTAAAGGCCATCCGGCCCGCTCTCGAGGTGGGTTTCCACATAGAGCACACCAATTCCTTCAACCCCCTCTACCGCGCGACCCGCGACTATGCCCAGCTGGCCGAGCTGGCCGATTTCCTGAAGGTCGTGGTCTACAACAACTGCGGCGGCGAACGCTACGTCAATTTCATCCACAACATCTGCCGGACCGTTTTCCGCGACGTTCCGCCGGGCGAGCTCATGACCATGAACAACCATTTGCTCAACTATGCGGGCGAAGCGCCCATCGAAACCCTTGCCGCCGTCGGGTTATCCCCGGACTATGTCCTGCGCGAGACGCAGCGGGCCAAGGCGGGGGTGCAGGGCAAATGCCGCATCCTGCCGGGGATCGACGTCAATATTCCCAGCGCCAGGAAGGCTTCCCCGGAGGACACCTACCAGGCCACGCTGGCCGCTTTTCGCGGGGGCGCCGATGGGGTCGTCCTCTCCCGGAAGTATTCCGAGATGCGTCTCGACAACCTCGCCGCCGCCGGAAGAGCGGTACGGATGGCCGGAACTGTATAAAATATGTCATTTGTGCCACGACGGCACGGTCGTACTTTTGCTCCATGTCAAGCCAAAAGCTGATCGTAGTCATCCCGATGCCGGGGATTTTCCTCCTGGATATCGCCGGTCCCTGTGATGTTTTTATGGCGGCGAACCGCTTCTTGAATGAAAGCACGGGATATGACGGCGGCGAGATGTACGAACTGTTGCTGGCCTCACCCACCGGCGCCCGGAAGATCATGACCAAGAGCGGCGTCGAGATCGAATGCCCGGTGCTGGCGCAGGAGATCGACAGACCCATCGACACCCTCATCGTCGCCGGATTCTCAAGGATGGAACTGCAAAAAGGGCACCCGTTCTTCTCCTGGCTCGGCGGCGTCTATCCGGCGGTGCGCCGCATCTGCTCCGTTTGCGTGGGGACGTATGCCCTGGCGGAGGCGGGTATCCTGGATGGGAAAAAGGCTACCACGCACTGGGAATTCAGTTATGATTTTCAACAACGCTATCCGGCGGTCAAGGTGGACGCCAACCCTTTTTATACACGTGACGGCAATGTATACTCGTCCGGCGGCGTGTCCTCCGGGATCGATCTGTCGCTCGCCCTCGTCGAAGAGGACTGCGGACGCGACGTCGCCCTGAACGCGGCCCGTAAGCTGGTGCTGTCGCTGAGACGGCCGGGGTATCAGACCCAGTTCAGCTCGCTGCCGCAGGTGAATGGGTTTGAGCATTCGATCGCGGGCAAGCTGCATCCCTGGCTGATCCGGCACCTGTCGGGGCCGCTGGGGGTCGAACAGCTCGCCGAACACAGCCACATGAGCGTGCGCAATTTCACCCGCGTATTTCAAAAGGAAACCGGCCAGACGCCCGCCAAATTCATCGAGAAGCTCCGGGTCGAGGTGGCCAGGAAATACCTGGAAGACAGCGACCTTACGATGGACCAGATCGCGGAGAAGTGCGGTCTCGGCGGCACGGTGTCCATGCGGCGCACCTTTATGCGGCATATGGACGTGTCGCCCAGCGACTATCGCCGCTCTTTCAGGACATCCCTTCAAAACCAGGTATCATGAAAATAGCTATCAACGGATTTGGGCGCATAGGGAGAATGACCCTTCGCGCGCTCCAGGACAAAAAGGAAGTCGAAGTGGTCGCCATCAATGACCTTACCGACAAGACATTGCTTACCCACCTTTTCCGGTACGATACTTCCCACGGGAAATTCCCCGGCACGGTTGCCCAGCAGGATAACTGTATCATCGTGGATGGTCACCCGATCATCCTGCTGAGCGAGAAAGACCCGGCGCAGCTGCCGTGGGCCGAATTGGGCATAGACGTGGTCATCGAATCGACCGGCCGTTTTACCGACAGGTCCAAAGCGCAGCTTCACCTCGATGCCGGCGCCAAAAAAGTGTTGATCACCGCACCCGCCACCGGCGGCGTAAAGACCATCGTCGCGGGCGTCAACAACGATTGGATAACCGGGGACGACCAGATCCTGTCCACCGCCTCCTGTACGACAAACTGTATCGCCCCGGTCTTGTACCTCCTGGACAAGGAATACGGTATCGCCTCCGGATACATGAGCACCGTCCACGCCTTTACCATGGACCAGATGTTGCAGGACGGCCCGCACCGCGATTTCCGGAGGGCCCGCGCCGCCACCCAGTCGATCATCCCCACGACCACCGGCGCCGCCAAGGCCATAGGGGAGGTGTTGCCTTCGCTAAAGGGCAGGATGGATGGTTATTCCTATCGGGTGCCGGTGATCGACGGATCGCTCGCCGATATGTCGGTCAACCTGGAGCGACCCGCGACCGCCGCGGACATCAACGGGCTTTTCCGGCGCCACGCGGCCACGTCCCTGAGCGGCATCCTGGAATACACCGAAGAACCCTTTGTGTCGGCCGACATATTGGGCAACACCCATTCCTCCATCGTCGACGGCACGCTCACCCGCAGCATCGGCAACCTGGTCAAAGTGGTTGCCTGGTATGACAACGAGGTCGGGATTTCTAACCGGTTGGCGGAGTTGACGGTGGAGCTGGCCGCGGCATATGTATAATGATTGGCGTAGCTTTGCGGCATGTTCAATGCACAAAGCACCGCGGCGGAAGTCGCCGCCGGCCATGATCTCACCGGGAAAGTCGCGCTGGTCACCGGTGGTAACTCGGGAATCGGTCTCGAAACCGTAAAAGCGCTGGCGTCACAAGGCGCGGGTGTCGTAGTAGGCGCCCGGGACGCGGGCAAGGCGGCAGACCTGCCGTCCAATACAACCTTTATACCACTCGACCTGGCCGACCCTGATTCCGTCGATGCATTTGCCGGGCGTTTCCTGGCGGAGCACGACCGTCTGGACCTGCTCTTCAACAACGCCGGCCTCTTCCGGGTGCCGTCCTTACAAAAAGACAAACGCGGCTACGAGCTCCAGTTCGGCGTCAACCACCTGGGCCACTTCCAGCTGACCGGCCTTCTCTGGCCCGCCTTGAAAAATGCCGGCGGCGCCCGCGTCATAGCCTTATCCTCCATCGGCCACCGCCGGATGGGCGTGCAGCTCGACGACGTCAATTTTGAAAAACACCCTTACGACCCGATGATGGCCTATGGCCAGTCCAAGACTGCCAACGTCCTTTTTGCAGTGGAGCTCGACCGGCTGGGTAAACAGTATGGTGTCAGGGCCTTTTCGGTGCACCCGGGAGGGGTGATGACGGATATCTTCCGTTATATGACGGAACAGGAGCTCGGGGACTGGAAGCGCGGCGTAAGCGCCTTCAAAACCCCGGAGCAGGGCGCCGCCACCTCCGTCTGGTGCGCGCTCAGCGACGAGCTGAATGACGTCGGCGGGGTCTATTGTGAAGATTGTCATGTCGCCCCGGTCGTACCGCCGGATGCCGGCCCCGGTCCGGGTGTCCGCTCATTTGCGGTTGACCCGGCCACCGCAACCGCGCTGTGGCGGTTCAGCGAAGCCGCTATTTTCCCAGGAAATCCCTGGCCGTATTGAGCTCGGGTCTTTCAGAATGAGGATCCGTTACCGCCAGGAGTTGTCGGTAGTACGAGCCGGCGTTGGCCGTGTCACCCAGCAGTTGTGCGGTCCGCCCCGCGCCAAAGAGGCTGTTGAAGCGGTTGGGGCACTTGTCGAGCACGGCGCGGTATTGTTCGAGCGCCGCCCGGGTTTGATGCTGCTCCCAAAGCAGGTCCGCATATAGCTCCCGTGCGGGCAGCACCTCACCGGGCGTAACCGGGGATTTGGAGGTGCTGTCCTCCGCATCGGCGGCCTTCTTCATCAGATCCAGCGCCCTGACGTCGTCACCCTTTGCGTGTGCTATCCATGCCTGCCCGGCGGTCCTTTGTATATCGACCTGTTTTGCCTTATACGCGTCTTTTTGCTGGAGGAGCCGGAAGTACAGGGTGTCCATCCTGGCGAGCGCCCGTTGAGCCGCCGGGATGTCGTTGGATCGCGCCGCACCGATACATCTCCCGAAATGGGTGATGGCTTCCTGCCAGGGGAATTTGTCCCAGGGAAAAGAGGCGGGCTGGAGTTGGAGCCGGGCAGCCGCCGACCAGTTTTTGTTTTCGAGCGCCGAACGACAGGGTGACGCCGCGAAGGTGTACGCGTCTTTGAAATTGACCGGGTATACCTCCCGGATCGTCGCCAGGTAGTCCAGCTGCTCCCCGGCTTCCCTATCGTCGCCTTTTTGCAGGTAGGCATAAATCAGGTAGTCCAGCCCGTGCAGCTCCTCGTCCCAGTGTCCTTTTATACCGGTGGATCGCGCATAGCAGCGGGCCGCGTCGATGGAACGGCTGTTCATTTGAATGCTTTCATCCCAAAGTCCGAGCCGGGTAAAGATGTGCGACGGCATGTGTAGCGCATGGGCGGAGGATGGCGCCACCCCGGCGTATCGCCGCGCCGCCGGCAGCGCGAGAACGGCGATACCAGGATAGTCGTAGGTGTGGATGATATAGTGGACGATCCCCGGGTGGTTGGGCGCGAGCGCATACATACTGTCCAGCATCCTCCCCGCCCGCCTTTGGTGGGCGTAGGTCTTGTCCATCGGGTCGGCCGACGCATCCAATGCCAATGCGTAAAATATGGCAGCTTCCCTGTCGCGCGGATACGCGTCGTACAGCCCCGACATCGCTTTTTCAAAATGTACGGTCCGGCCGTGAACATCTGTCGTCCGCCAATCCTTGTAATAGGCGGCCACCGCGTCGACAAACGCCCCTTCCCGCGGAGACCGCCGCCGTATGGATTGCGCGATCGCGACCGCCGCCGATCCCTTCATGAGGTCAGCCTCCGTTGGAGGCTCCCACAGGGGATGAAAATGACACATGGCCACGCCCCAGTAGGCCATGGCGCAGCCCGGCGCTTCGTCGATGATTTTGGCAAACGCCTTTTCCGCTTCGTCGTATTCGAAGGAATGCAACAGCTCGACGGCGGTGTTGAAGTCGTTTTTGACCAGGTGGCTACCGGTGATGTCGAAATCGACGGTCCCGAATTCCTTGTCCGGCGGACCGCAAAGGATGAGCTGCCCCCGTTTTAGTTGCAGTTGATCGAGTGCATCTTTGGAGGGGGTTGAATCGTTGTGCGCGCAAGAGCCTAACAGCAAGGTCAGCGCCAATATGGGCGGGGAGGCTTTCAATGACTTTGTACGGGTGAATATAGGGAATTCCATTGGTGATTCCTATAACGGCCGCCGCAACCGGTCATTCCTGCTCCAGGAGAATATGGCTTCTTCGAATGGCGTCTCGCAGGGTTGCGGTGACATTGGCCTTGCCGATGGCAAACACCAACCGCGCATCCGTCAGGTCCTTTAGGATTTGGGCGTTGTGGATTTCCGATAGAATGAGCCTGGTCCCCCGGCGCCTGGATTGCTGCACAACTTCTTTGATCACGCGGATGCCCGTTGCGTCCATCAACGGCACTTTTCGCAGGCGGACGATGAGCACCCTCGGATGGCGATCGGCCAGGCGGAGGGCGTCCTGGAATTTATAGGCTGCTCCAAAGAACAGCGGTCCGGTTATCTCAAAGACTTCGACGCCTTTGGGGACCTCGATTTTTCCGGTGTCATCGCTGTTGACGTTGTCCGTCATCGTTTCGACGGAGCTGGACCGGATCATACCGCGCATGAACAGGAATGCGGCCAGGATCATACCGATCTCGATCGCGGTGGTGAGGTCGACGACAACGGTAAGGAAGAAGGTGGTAAGCAGGATGGCAATGTCGTATTTCGGGCCTTTGAGTATGGAAACGAAAGACCTCCATTCACTCATGTTGTAGCAGACGACGACCAGGACGCCCGCCAGCGTCGCCATGGGGATGAGGGCGGCCCATTTCCCAAAAAACAACAGGATCAACAATAAGGTCACGGCATGGGTCATTCCTGCAATCGGGGTGCGGCCGCCGTTTTTTACATTGGTAGCGGTGCGGGCAATGGCGCCGGTGGCGGGTATGCCGCCAAATATGGACGAACATATATTGGCGGCGCCCTGGGCGACGAGCTCCATGTTGGAGCGGTGGTTGCCGCCGATCATGCCGTCCGCCACTACCGCCGAGAGCAGCGACTCGATACCGCCCAGCAGGGCGATGGTAATAGCGGGCTGGATAAGGGTTTTGATGGTATGGAAGTCCAGGCTGGGTATATAGGGATGGGGAAGCGACGACTGGATTTTCCCGAAGCGGCTACCGACGGTTTCCACCGGCAAGTGGAGCAGGTAGGCCAATAAGGTAGTAAGCAATACGGCAACCAGCGATCCCGGGACCCTTTTTGAGACCTTCGGCCAAACAAGAATCAGTGCTATCGTGCCTCCGGCGATAAGGGCGGCATACAGGTTGGACGTCGGAAAATAGTGGGCATAGGTCTTCCATTTAGCCGGAAAATCGGCGGGGACCGCGCCCATGTGAAGCCCCAGCAGGTCTTTGACCTGGGAAGAGAAGATGACGACGGCGATACCGCTGGTAAAGCCAACGATCAGTGGGTAGGGGATGAACTTGATGACCGAGCCAAGACGGGCGATCCCCATCCCTATGAGCAGGACACCGGCCATAAAGGTGGCGATGACAAGACCACCTACGCCATAGGTCTGGACGATACCATAGACGATGACGATAAAGGCGCCGGTCGGTCCGCCGATCTGGACCCGGCTACCGCCCAGCGCTGAAATCACGAAACCGGCGATGACGGCGGTGAAAAGCCCCTTTTCCGGGGCGACCCCCGACGCGATGCCAAAGGCGATGGCGAGCGGCAAAGCTACCAGGCCGACGATGAGGCCGGCCTGGAGGTCTTTGACGAGTTGCTGCCGGTCGTAATCCTTTAGCGTGTCGAAAAGTTTTGGTTTAAACATAGGATATTGGATGTCATAATTTTATCCAAAACTTTAGCAGGTCGTCCATAAACGAGCCTATTTCCTGGAATTCAGGCGGAATCTGGTCTTCCGACCCGCAAAGGGTACAAAGCCGGGTGCCGGACGGTTTTTTCCGCAATTCGGTATACAGATAGGCGGTATAGTAACGGTAGAGCTCGCTGGAATAGGCAATGGTGTCGTCGATCTTATCGGCGCTCGAGAGGTTTTCGTAAAAAGCGTTGTAGAAGTAAAAGTGATCGAACATCGCCAGGTTGATCTGAGTGAAATTGGCGTGTAGAAAAGTGACGTTATTTATCCGGAGCTCCTTTTTGGCGGCGTTGGCGTGCTCTACGAGCTCTTTGCGTTGCTCGACGCCAAAGAAATAGGTATCGGGCGCATAAGCAGCTGCGCCCAAACAAAATTTGCCGACGCCGCTGCCAATGTCGAGGACGATCGATTGATCGGTGCCCGCCAGAAAGAGCGCGGCTTTCCTGGCAACCGGCAATGGCGTCCAATGGAGCCTGGCGTGCTCTTGAATCGAAACCGGATATAAGCTGTTCAGGTACTGGTCGGATAGCGCTGGCTTGGCGGTAATCATGGATGGGCTTGTTCGATATAAGCGATTAATCCCCTGTCGGGCGAGTCGGCCCATTCCTGCAGGATATCGCTGTCGATGGGCTCGTAGATCTCTTTTGCTCCGGGCTCCGCCGGCAACTCCATGACCGGCACCAGGGTAAAATGATTCATCTGGATATAGTCGAGACGCTTGTCCAGGGTGTAACCTTTGACGAGTACAAACCGGAAACCCTGGCGTTTTAAGTCCTGCAGGGTTTGGCTGGTCAATCTGGTCGCTGATTTGCTTTTGGTCATGTGGTTAAATTTATGGAGAATTACAGCGGCGCCCGGTGATCCTTATCACGGGGAAAAGTGATAAAAGTCAATTTTAAATGAGCATAAAAGGCCTCTTTCCTATTGATAAGTGGGATTTTGAAAGCGAATCCATACTGGCGGATTTGCCCGAAACAGAGATCGCGCAGCTGATGCGCCGGAAAACGGAAAACGATTATAAGAAGGGAGCGGTCATATTCCGCGAAGGGTCGTATCCTTCGGGAATTTACTACCTGGTCAGCGGGCGGGCCAAAAAATACAAGGTCGATCTGGATGGGGGAGAGCAGATTATTTATGTGGCTAATACCGGTGAGCTCTTAGGATATCACTCGATATTGTCGGGGGAGAATTATGTGGATTCGGCCGCGGTGTTGGAGGATAGCGTCATCGCGTTCATTCCCAAGGATGATTTCCTCGAATCCCTGGAGCACAGCGTAACCCTGAGCCGAAGACTGCTCAAAACATTGAGCCATGAGTTCTCCGTATTGGCCAACAGCCTGACAATGTATGCGCGAAGACCCGTCCGCGAAAGGCTGGCGTTACAGCTTATAGTGGTCAGGGAGAAGTATAAAAGCCACGGGAACGCAGACGCCGCGGTGGAGATCAATATGAGCAGGGACGACCTGGCCAGCCTGGTGGGCACCGCCCGCGAAAACGTAGTACGGATGCTGTCGGAATTCAAGGAGGAAGGCATCCTCGAAACAAAGGGACGCAAGATTATCGTGCGGGACGTAAAGCGGTTGATCGAAGTGGCTAATTATAAGTGATTTTTCAGTCTATCAATATCGTGGGGAAATGTTTTACCACGCGATGCGAAAAGCAATCCGCGATAGCGCGGCGGGCCGCATGATAACCGCAGAGCCCGTGCACGCCGCCGCCCGGCGGTGTAGACGCGGAGCATAGATAGATGCCCCGGGCAGACGTCGTGTAGGGGCTTGAACGGAGGGCCGGGCGGGTAAAGAGCTGCCGGATGTCAAGGGCGCCGCCGTTGATGTCTCCACCGATATAGTTGGCATTGTAGGATTCGAGCTGGGCGGTATCCATCGTATGCCGGGCAAGGATGAGCTCGCGGAACCCGGGAGCAAAGCGCTCGACCTGCCGTTCGATGACGTCCGTCCGGTCGAGGACCGAACCGTTGGGGACGTGACAGTAGGCGTACGCTGTATGCTTCCCCCCGGGGGCCCGGGTCGGGTCGAAGAGGCTTTGTTGCGCCAGCAGGACAAAGGGTTTATCGGTATGTCTACCCTTCCAGACCTCGGTCTCCCCGCGGGCGATTTCCTCGAATGTCCCACCCAGGTGAACCGTACCGGCCCGTCTGCATCGTTCATTGATGAAGGGGATGGGGCCGTCGAGCGCCCAGTCGACCTTGAATACGCCGGGGCCGTACCGGTAACGTTCGAGCTGCCGTTTGTACAACGGCGTGAATCGGTGACCCGCGATGGCCAGGAGCTGACGCGGGGTGACGTCAAAAAGGACCGCCCCGGCGGAAGGGAGTTGTCCCATGCGTTTGACGGGCGTGTTGGTCTCGATGACGCCTCCGAGCGATTGGAAGTAGGAAGCCATGGCCTCGGCGATCGAGGCGGAGCCGTCTTTGGCGATCGGCCAGCCCGTCGTATGGGCGGCGGTCATGAGCACCAAACCGATGGCGGAGGTGCTCCACCAGTCGAGGGGTAGGAGGGAATGCGCCGCCATACCCGCCCAAAGTCCCCTGGCTTCGTTGGTGCGGAATCTCCTGGCCAGCGTCTGAGCCGGGGCCAGCGCCTTGAGCCCAAAGCGGGCCATATCCAGCGGATGAGATGGGAGCCGGAGCGGCCCCAGGGCGTCTTCTGCGAGCGCCGGCCAGCGGCGCACGATGGGACCGAGGACCCTGCGATAGGCGTCCGCGTCCGCGCCCAGTGAGTCGGCCGTACCCTCGAAGGACCGCTCCAGGATCGCCGCGTTTCCGTTGTCGAGCGGGTGGGCGGCGCATACCGGTGGGTGGATGTATTCGAGACCGTGCTGGTCGAGGGGAAGCTGTTGTAAAAAGGGCGAGGCGGCGGCCATGGGATGTATGGCCGAGCAGACATCGTGCAGAAAGCCCGGCAGCGTCAGCGCTTCGGTGCGCATACCGCCGCCGATGGTGCTTTTTGCCTCGAGCAACAGCACCGAGAGACCGGCGCGTTGCAGCGTGATGGCGGCGGCCAGGCCGTTGGGCCCCGAGCCGACCACTACGGCATCATAATCTGTGTGGCTTATTTCCATTTCTCCGGTTTAAAAAATACTTGTCCGTCACGCCTGATCTCCCAGGCGGTGATGGGGTTCAGGTGGTACCCGTCGGTATGGCCACCCCTGGCCGCCGCCAGCCCGGATAGCGTCGGTTGCCGGTAACCGGTTTCGTCGGTGGCCCTGCACATGATCTCCGTTGGCCGGCCGTCCCATTGCCACAAATAGCTGAAGCGGGTATGGGCCTTCGGCAAAACGGGCCCGTGCAGCTGCGCGGGCGCCCACTGGCGGCCCGCATCCGTGCTGACCTCCACGCGCCCGATCCGGCCGCGGCCGCTCCACGCGAGGCCCTGTATCTCCACCCAACCCTTGTCGATCTGCTGCGGATAGGAGGGAAAGGTGATGATGGACCGCGCGTCCATCTCAAAGCTGAATTGCCGGAACTTCCCGCCGCCGATGGCGTAGGTGTATTTGGCGGTTTCCTCGCGGGTCATGAACGGGCCATCCGAGACTTCGATCCGCCGGATCCATTTGACGTTGGTATTCCCTTCCCAGCCGGGCAGTAGCAAACGCGCCGGGTAGCCCTGCTCGGGACGCAGCGCTTCGCCATTCTGTCCATAGGCGATCATGGCATCGTCCCAGCCCTTGTGGAGGGGTATGCTGCGCGTCATCACCGCGGCGTCGGAACCTTCGGCCAGGAACCAGGTGGCGGACGGATGGACGCCGACCTCCCGCAGCAGCGTGGACAACAATACGCCGGTCCATTCCGCCTGGCTGGTGAGACCGCAGATCTCCTGCGCGGTCATATTGGGTTTGCCCGACCGGAAATTGCCGGAGCACTCCAGGAAACAAATCCTCGACACGGAAGGGAAGCGCCGGAGATCGCGCAGCGTAAAGACCGTCGGTCTTTCGACCATGCCATGGATCAGCAGTTCATATTTGAAAGGGTCGATCGTGGGCACGCCACCGTGGTGCCGCTGGAAGTGCAGGTCGGACGGGGTGATGATGCCCATCAGACTTTGCAGTGGCGTGCGGGACGACGTATCCGACGCGATGAGCCGCGGTTGCTCGAATCCCGAACGGGTACCCAGCGTCGACGGCGGAGGGCCAGGCGTCTTCGTGGGGTCGCCCGGCGCCAGCGTCTGGACGACCTGGCCGGCCGCCGTCTTTATCAGGGCGAGCGCGGCCCCTGCCAACAGTGTGCGTCGTTTCATCTTCCCCTGTCGTTTACAAAAAGATTCCGTGCCGGCATCCGCACCGCCGCCAGCCTGGCGGAATCGAGCATCGTTTTTTCAGTGATGACGCGGTTGGCGCTCAACAGGTAGGCTGTCAGGCTATACACTTCATCGTTACTTAGCGACCCCGGCGCATTCAGTGGCATGGCTCGCCGGATATAGTCGAATACCGTCGTGGCGTAGGGCCAGTAGTTACCGATGGTTTTGCCGGTATCGCCCACGAGTCGCGGTGATGACCCCTCCCTGCCGGTGACGCCGTGGCAGGCGGCGCATTTGGCGGCGTAGATGACTTGCCCGGTGACGGCGTCCCCACTACCACGCGGCAACCCGCGGCCGTCCGGACGGATGGCGATGGCCATCGAGTCGATCTCGTGCGCGGCAGCCGGCCTGCCGAAGCCAAAGCGCTCCGGCGCCCGCCGGCAGGATAACAGCAACAGGATGCTAATACTTGCCGGCCTGCAAGCTGCTTTCAGACAACGCATAGGGAATCGGGTTTCTGTCCAGGACGATATACAGCGAGTCTTTGCGCTCGTCGATACCGCGCAGGACGATGTGCGAGCCGTCGGACGTCTCGTAGTGCAGGATCATGCGGTCCCTTTTTTCCACTTTGGGCGCTTCGGCGTACTCTTTCTCACGGCGCGCGGAGGCGGCCAGCGGGTCGATGTGGTCGACTTCATTCCCGATATGCGTCCACGCCGTGGCGCTGATCCAGGAATTATGCGGTTTTTCGGGATTATCCTTGTGTTTGCCCCCTCTTCTGCCCCGCTCGCCCGGCACGGGTGCGAGGTATTTATTCTCCAGATACAAGACGTGATCGACGGTATCGGCAAAGTAGTGGAAAGCCCGTCGTCCGCCCGCAACGCCGCTGATCTCGAAGTTGCGTTCGATGTCGCGCTGGGGGGCGCCGCCTCCGTTGCCGAGCTCCAGCGGTAATGGCCGGTTAACGGCAAAGGTCAGCGAAGACCAGCTTTCGAAGGTGGCGTCCTGCCAGCGGACCGTATCCAGTGGGTTGTAAGGAACCGGTTGGTTATTGACACGGAATTCCGAGACGATATAGCGGCCGCGCAGGGCGTGAACGCCGGCCACCGCGGGTTGCTTATAGGGGTCGTACCGGAAGTTGACGTACTGGAGCCAGAAGAGCACGACAATGAACAGGAAGAGGGCGGCGCCCTTCAGCAGCCAGCGGCCGTAGCGTTGCCACGCGGCGTGCAGCACGGGATATACGTCCAGGGGCGCCGCGGTCTTTTCGCCGATCAGCAGCCGGTATAGGATGGGTACGTCTTTTACCAGCAGGAAAGCGGCCAGCAGGACGAAGTAGCTCGCATAGACGTGGACGCCGCCGTCATAGGCAAGGTTGACATAGACGATGTCGCCCAGCGCGCCCATCAGCATGATGGCGCCGAGCGTCGTGGTCCGCCGGAAGAAAAGGAAGGCGCCCGCCGAGCACTCGACCACACCCGCAAAGACCTGGTACCACGGGACGATGCCAACCGACAGCCAGAACACCTTCTGCGCGGTCATGTCGCCAAAGTTCGTATCCAGCACCCCCAGGGAAGGGTAGGGCATCTGGACGGGGAACAACTTGGTGAACCCGAAACCGATGATGCCGATACCCGCGCGATAACGGACGATGACGCGGAGCCAGTAATAGAGGAGGTTGTATTCGCTTCGCTCCGTGTGCCGCAGCTTTACGACCGCCGTCCACGCCAGGCCCGCGACCGCGGCGATCACCAGGGTCCATAACCAGGTCGCGTAACCGATCAGGGGGCTTCCCAGGAAATTCCGCGACACGGGGATACCGGAATCGAAACGGGCAACGTCGTAGAGATCGCGATAGTTCAACCGGAACCAGTTGAAACGGGCGACCTCGGCGTACCACTGGGCGGTGTTGGGGAGGGACATGACGATGAAGAAAACGAAGGCGATCCGGAAGGAGATTTTTTCCCAGCCCTTCCAGGGCCGGTAGGGCTCCCGGAGGGGAGCGGCCGGAGTGAACGCTTGACGGCGTGCGGCTGGCCGGGCAGGTGCTGTGATAGACATGGCAATGACGTTTAGAGTTTCAATTGATGGTTGTTACGACCGCTATGGGCGGCCTCTTCGAGCAGGTATTTCTTGTCCACCCGGTCCAGGACGACGTACAGCGAATCGTGCGACGGGCTGAGCCCGGACAATACGATGCGGGTGCTATCGGGCCGGTCGTACCGCAGGGTAAGGGTGTCGTAGCCGAGACGCGGATCTTTGTTGGTCAGCCGCAGCACGTGACTCGCGGTGTCGAACGAATAGTCGTAGTAGCTCCGTCCGTTGGTCCCCTGCGATTCATACGTCTTGTCGAGGTTGGAGACGGCGGTGATGGCCTCCGTATTCGATGCATCGATGTGTGCCGCGCGGTTGGCGGCGATGCTGATCGTCGGCCAGCGCTCGAACACCACGTTCGTCCAGCGGATGCTGTCCATCGCCGAATAGGGCAGGGTGTCGCGACCAATGCGGAAGAGGCTGACGTTATAGAAACCGGTCACGATCCCCTTGCCACCGGGCACCTGGTAGGGATCGTGCCGGTAACCCCGTTGGGCGCTGACCCCGTACAGGATGACAAAGACGAGGATGACGGCGGCTTTGGCGCCCCAGCGGAGGTAAGGCCGCGATAGCGCGAGCCGCCAGGTGTTGGGCGCGGTCGGCTGCCGTAGTACCAGCAGGCTGAAGAGGCGGTAGGCGTCGTAGGAAAGGACGAACAGGGCCAGGGAAACGAGATAGGCGCTGTAGACGTATTCCCCTCCTTCGTAGGCAAGGTTCGACATGAAGACGTTGCCCGTGAAGAAAACGATGACGAGGGCGCCGATGGAGGCCGTTTTCCTGTACAACAACAACAGGGCCGCGACGATCTCCACGCCGCCCAGGAAGGACTCGTAGGAGGGCACGATCCCCAGGCTCATGCCGAACAGCTTCCAACGGGTGAAGTCGCCATACGGAGTGTTCAGGTTGCTCAGCGACGGAAAGGGCGCCTGTAACGGGTATAGCTTGATAAAGCCATAGGCCAGCAAACCGATCGCCAGCCGGTAGCGTACGATGGCCGTGACCCAGTAGCGCCAGCGGTCCCAGTCGGGTTGCGGCTGACGCCGTTGCCAGACAAAGGAGCCTATCAGCGCCAGCGCCGCGACAACCAGCCAGTCGGCGAAGGACGGCGTCGAGCCGAAGAAGCGTGGCGTGTAGTGCGCCAGGACGAAGAGGCCCCTGTAGCCCAGGTGCGACCCCGGCAGGGAAAAGACATCCGCATAGTAGTGGATGTCCAGCGGAATGACCTGCAACGCGAAGTACAGGAGCAGGAAGCGGAAGAGGATCGATTTCATGTTGGTATGTTTTTAATATCCGGGGTTCTGGGCGAGGCTTCCATTGGAAAGCTGTATCTCGTTGAGGGGAATCGGGAATACGAGTTTATTGGGATCGGTGATACCCAATACGGCCTGCGCCCGCCCCGTGCGTACCAGGTCGAACCAGCGGTGTGGCTCCAGGGCGAATTCGACGCGGTTTTCATTTTCAATCGCCAGCAGGATGTCTTCCTGGGTTTGGGCGGTACTGTTTTCGACCCCCGCGCGGGTCCGGACAGCGTCGAGGTCGGCCAGGGCGCCGGGCAGCTCGTTTTGTTCCGCCCTTGCCTCCGCGCGGATCAGGTATACCTCCGCTATACGAATGATATAGGAGGGATCGGTCGCCGGGTTGCGGTATTGGAGGTTGCCGTACCATAGACCCGTGGAGGTTTCGGCGATCAGCGCGCTGCGTCCGCCGCCGATAGCGGGATTATTCAGGAAGTAAACGATGGAGTCGTTGGGCGCCCATTGCCTTGTGCCACCGGTGGCCGGCGGTTGCCAGCTGTTGCGGCTGGGGTTGGTATAGGTCACGCTGTAGGCCAGCTCGAATATGGATTCCTTCGTCCCCACCGCGCTGGCGGGTTGGAAGAAGGAGCTGAAGGGCGTCAGCAGCTGGTAGTCGGCGTTGTCCGCCAGGACCTTGCCCGCATAGAGCTCCGCGTTGGCCCAATCCTTTTGGTACAGGTAATAACGGGCCTTGAGCGCCCAGGCCGTTTCCTTGTTGGCCCGTACGGGATTCTGGGACGCCGGCAGCGCCATCAGCGAGTCGGCTGCGTCGAGGTCGCTCAGCACCTGGGCGTAGGTTTCGGCCAGTGTGCTGCGTTGCAAGCCGTTCTTGCCGGTGGCCGTTTGCGTGGGTGTCAGGGTGATCGGTACCCCGCCCCACGCCCGCGCCAGGTCGAAGTAGGCAAGGGCCCTGATGAAGTACCCCTCGCCGGTAAGCTGGTTCTTCTGCGCCTGCGTGAAGGAAGGATCGGTCACGGCAGGCACCTTGGCAATCACCTGGTTGGCGCCGTTGATGGTGGCGTAGATGCCGTCCCAGACGCTTTCCAGGTTGTCGTTATCCGAGGTGATGCTGTGGATGATGAACTGGTCGTCCGTCTGGTGCGAGCCCGTCCATTGGATATTGTCGCCGGCGAGATACCCGAAGGCTTCATAGCCGCCGCCGTAGTATTGCTG
>NZ_DATJIY010000216.1:0-7655 GCF_035492835.1 Dinghuibacter sp. | reverse complement strand
TTCGCGAAACGTTTCGCGAAAACGGGGTAAAAGAGGCACCCCACCCCTCTTCCTTCTGCCTACGCGCCTGGGGCGCTTGACGCGGTCTTTATTCGCACAAGCTCAGCACATCGGTGCTTTCCGTACTGATCTGAATCAGATTCACCCTTCCGGCGGCGCCGGGCGCCGTATAGTGTAGCACGAGCGTTCCGTACTGCGTTTCGAAGGCATCCCAGAGTACGTCTTTTACCTTTGGGCGGCCAAAGTATTTGAACAGCGCATTGCGGGCGGTTCCCATCACCTGCATCGTGATCTTACCCTTAAAACCGGGTCGTATTTCGAAGTATTTCCGGTCCGCGAAAAAGGCGACGCCTTTATCCTTGTAGTAGACAACCGTCCCGCACTTACCGGACGCGTCGTCGGAACCGGTGCTGCACGGAACCTCCGACTTGAATTGGGCGGCGCCCGTATTGGGTTTTAGTCCGTTGATGGTCCCGTTGAGCACGTCCACGGTCAGATCGCCGCAGTTCACCTTGGGTTTTAGCTGGGCAAAGGAGGCCCCGGCAAGCAAGCAAAAAGACAAGAACAAAACGACTCGTTTCATAGATGGTAGTTTAGTGCCGCAGCTGTAGCAAATTCCTTGCTAAAAACCCCAATTGGCCTAATTTCACGCATCATGACGATTAACCGAAGCCGCCTTCCGTGGTTTTTCATCACCATTGCCCTGTCTCTTTATCTATATCTAAAAGAAACCCTGCCTTTGCTCAGCGGCTATGCCGCGAAGGTTTGCGGCTCCGCCGTCTTCGTCTCCCACCGCAGTCCCGATAGCGTCGTCGCGCACGACCTGCGCCACTTCCCTTTCTTTCTGGTCCGCGCCCTCTGGTGGCTCAACGGCGGCCGCTGGCCCCACCTGCCGGCCGACGCCTACGCCGCCGAAGGCAACGAGGGCCAGTACGTCTGCGTGATCCCTTCCAAAGATTTGGTGGTTGTCCACCTGGCGCTATTCCCCGCGCGGCCGGACATCGACGGGCTGGTCAACCGGCTTTTACACGCCTGTTTTCAGTAAATTGTGCGAAACGCTGACCTACATGCTACGCAAGACCTTGCCCATTTTGATGCTGCTGGCGGCCTGCCATAGCGGGCCCAAGTCCGTGACAACGGATTCCTCCGGGTATCCCCCGCCCAACAGCGACTATACACCGGCCTTCCCCGGGCAGACGCGGGCGCCGTTGATCCATTCGCAAACGCCATTGTCGATAACGGTGCTGGATAGCTCCCTCCCCCACCCCTGGGGTATCTGCAATCTACCAGACGGCCG
Organism: Dinghuibacter sp.; assembly: GCF_035492835.1. Classification (NCBI taxonomy): domain Bacteria; kingdom Pseudomonadati; phylum Bacteroidota; class Chitinophagia; order Chitinophagales; family Chitinophagaceae; genus Dinghuibacter; species Dinghuibacter sp. The sequence goes on along the minus strand of NZ_DATJIY010000216.1, from coordinate 6,358 downwards.
GTTCCTCATCACGGGGAAGCTGGGGGTGATGTGGATCGAGACGATGGATGGGAAACACGTCAAGGATATAGCCGGCCTCCCGAAGGTCAACCCGCAGGGCCAGGGCGGCTTGCTGGATGTCAATATCGATCCGAATTTCGCCACCAACCGTTTGGTCTACTACGATTATTCGGAGGAAGACACCGGCGGCGTTCTCCTGGCGGTAGCTAAAGGGCGGCTTTCCAATGACGAGTCGACGCTCGAAAACCCCACGGTTATCTACCGCGCCACCCCGGCATATAAAGGAGGCTTCCTTCAGTATGGCTCGCGGATCGTTTTCGACAAGGACGGCAACCTGTTTGTCACCACGGGCGAACGATCCGGCAAGGACATCCGGATGCAGGCCCAGCAGCTGAATTCGGCGCTGGGAAAACTCGTCCATATCACACCCGATGGCAAGCCGGTACCCGGCGGGCCTTTCGCGGACACGCCGGGCGCACGGCCCGAGATTTATGCGTATGGCTTCCGAAGCCCCGAAGGGCTGGCCTGGAACCCGACGACCGGAGACCTCTGGGAGGCCGAGTTCGGGCCCCGGGGCGGCGACGAGGTCAACCTCATCAAGCCCGGTAAGAACTACGGCTGGCCGGTGATCACCTATGGGATCGAATACAGCGGCGAAAAGGTCGGAGACGGTATACAACAACACCCCGGGATGGAGCAGCCGGTGTATTACTGGGACCCGGTCATTTCTCCCTCGGGGATTACCTTTTACAGCAAGGGGGCCATCCCGGAATGGGAGGGCAATTTGTTCCTCGGAGGGTTGAGCAGCTCACGGATCGTGCGGCTGGTCATCAAGGACAACAAGGTCGTGGCGGAGGAGGATCTGTTGGAGCATCTGGGAGCGCGGTTCCGGGCGCTTCGGCAGGGGCAGGACGGGGCGTTGTATGCGGTGACTGATGAGGGGAAGCTGTATCGGATTACGAAGCAATAGGAGCCGCGGGCTTTTGTGGGCTGCGCGCCGCATTGCCGCGCGGGGCCCAAACGGCATGGCCCTGGGCTTTGCTAAATTTTTTAGTATCTTTGCGGTCTATGAACCTGTTCGAGGATATAGACCTGTTCGATGAGGGGAAAAAGCAATTCACGCGGTACGACCTGCCGGGGACCGAGTTGCAGCTGTGGGAGCAGTTCTTCGGGAAAGCGGAGGCGGACCGGTATTTCAAATCTTTGCTGGCAGCCACGCCCTGGCAGCAGCGGACGCGCCAGATGTACGACAAATGGGTGCTCGACCCCCGGCTGACGGCGTATTATGGGGGACCTAAGGGGTTGCCCTGGACGGAGTTGCTCGTCGACATCAAGGGCACGGTGGAAGCGGCTTGCGGGCTTTCGTTCGATCGTGTTTTACTGAATTACTACAGGGATGGGAACGACTCCGTCGCCTGGCACAGCGATACGCTGCCGTCGGATGGTCGACACCACCCGATCGCTTCGGTGACCTTTGGGGAGACCCGCGTATTCAAGGTGCGGCACAAATCCGACAAGGCGGTGCGCCCGCTCGATATACCGTTGACGCATGGGAGTTTTCTGCTGATGGGCGAAACCATGCAGGAGCTCTACGAGCACCATGTACCGAAGACGAGCAGGAAGGTTGGGGCGCGGATCAACCTTACGTTCAGGATGACGGATTCGGCGAAGCCCATGTATTTCGTGGAAAGCGCCCGCGATTAAGTCGCGGGCGCCGGGTTTGCGGGGCACACATGCATACAGGTGCTCCGTGTCACTTGCGTTCGAGGTAGCCAAATAATCCGTCGGACTCGCCTTTGGGGCCGGCGGTGAAGTAGAGCTGCGCGGAGGTGGCGCCGGGGACGTCGTTTTCGATAGACCAAAGACCGTCGATGACGATCGGATGGTTGTGGTCCATGAGCGGGCCCAGGAAACTCCCCTGGTCGGTGAACATGTTGATGCGGCCGTCGCCGAAGTTGCCGACCAGGATAACGTTCACGCTGTCGGCCTGTTTGCAGAAACCGACCTTCGCGGGAACGATCCCCCAGGGAGAATTGAGGGCGCCCCGGCTGGCGAACCGGGCCAGCCACGAGCCATCCGGTTTAAAGACGTCGATAAAACCGTTCCCGGGACCCGCCTGGTCGTCGTGGTTGTCGGGCGCCATTTGTTTGGCGTATGTGACGTACAACCAACCGCCTATGTTCCGGATGTTGAAGGGCGCGAAGCCATGGGGGATACCGGGATCGTGGAAGGTGATCCAGCTGACATAGTTGAAATCCTTGTCGAACACGTCGACGGTACCGGCGTGGAAGTTGGTCGCGTAGAGGTAGTTCTGGCCGCCGTTGGACGCCCAGGCAATGCCCTTGTATACGGCCCCGTGGGAAGAGCGGTCGGCGACCTTTGTGCCTTTTGTGCCACCGCCCCACGCGATGATGGTACCGTCTTCGGTGGCGAAGATGAACTTGCTGGCTACCGGCGGCTCACCCGGTATCATGAAGTCCGTGGTAGCGTTGAACAGGATACCGGTGGGCGTTCCACCGGCGGGGCTGTCCGGGGCGGGAATGGTGACCACGAGTCCTTGCTTGACGCCATTGTGATCGTAAAGGGTACTGAGCCCTGTCCCATTGTCAGAAGTCCAAACGGGACTGGTGGGGGTAAAGGCCATACCCCAGGGATTGACCATTTCGGAGTCGACGTGGGCGGCGTTGTAGCTGGCGTTGTTGGCTACGAGGTTGGTTTGGGTGAACCCGTCGAGGAGTGCGCGGAGCCCGGCTTTCCTGCATTGCGGGGCGATCAGGAGGATCAGGCAGCAGACGGCAATGGCAGCGCGTGTTTTGAGCGTAGACATTTTTCAAAGTATTTAGCGGTTAATGATGGGAGGCGGTCCCGCTAAAGTAAACCTAGTTAATGATAAGCGCAAATGCCCTCGGGGATTAAATTTTCACCAACCATAAATATCGTGGAGATATATTCGACTTTCGGGATACGTTATCGATTGATGGGTTCCTGCGCCAATACATCGACCACGGTGGCGCCCGGCAACAAACGGTATACCGGTATACCGATGGCGTATTTATCACAGAGATACATAATGGCCCGATCGATTTCTTCGTGGGTGTAGCGGGAAGAAAAATGTCCAAGAACCAGCTTGCCGATGTGGATGGCGCCGACCATCTCCATAACCTCTTCCAGGGTGCTGTGCTTGTTGCCATAGGTGCGGACCTTGATGTCTTCACCCTGCCCGAGGAAGGTGGCTTCGTGGATGAGGATTTCGGTGTTGTCCCAGCGTGCCCCGTCTTCCACAGGGGTGTCGCCGGAATAGGCCAGCAGTTTTGAGCGGAGCTCGATAGAGAGGTTTTCCCGGCCGATGCGCTCCCCCAATTGACGAATATCTTCCCCGCTGAGGTGGGCGAATTCGGGTTTTAGTTTTTTCCGGGTCTGTACGACCTGGTACCCAAGGCTTTTGATGACCTCGGGAGCGGCGGGCACGTGACCGTTACGGATGGGTAATACGAGCAAGTCCCTGGCGATCGGGATCTCATCGCCTTCGGTGACGGGTATCCATTGGGTTTGGGCCACCTGGGTATCGAACTTTTTGGAGAAGGATTCTAATGCTTCGAACGAGCTTGCGTCTTTGGGATAATGTATGACGGGTTGGCCCGGCCGGGCGTTCAGCTGGTTGAACTGCAGCAGACCGGTGAGGTGGTCGCGGTCGGCGTGGGAGATGAATACGTTGTCAACCTTTCGGCTTTTTTGCAGGAGTGCGGAGATCATGCCGTCACCGGCATCGAAGAGGACGCCCCATTCTTCGATGAAGTACCAGGTGGAGAAGAGGGCGGTGGAGTAGGCGGTGATCGTTAGGTTCATACGTTTTCGGCGCTATAGGTCATAAATTCAGATTTCGCACAGAATTGCTCCGATTTTACAAAAAAATAATCTTGCGTCTTGCAGGGGGCTGTAACATTGCAGCAAACTTTCCCGAGTTGAATCTACTGATAATTGAGGATGAACTGGAATTGTCCCGGAATATCGACAGCTATCTGTCGCAAAGCATGTATACCTGCGAAACGGCCGGTACCTACCAGGCGGCCACGGCCAAGCTGAGCCTGGGCCGGTATGACTGTATCATCCTGGACATCGGTCTGCCGGACGGTAGCGGGCTAGAGCTCCTCAGACAATTAAAGCAGTCAAAACTATCGGACGGCGTGTTGATCATCTCGGCCAAAAATTCACTCAACGATAAGCTGGAAGGCTTGGAGCTGGGCGCGGACGACTACCTGACGAAGCCGTTTCACCTGGCTGAGCTAACGGCCAGGGTAAACGCGATCATACGCCGGCGGGCATTTGACGGGAACAACGTCATTGCGCTGGGGAGGCTGACCATCGACCTCGTCTCCAAGTCGGCACGGACGGATACGGGCGAGCTCAACCTTACCAGAAAAGAATATGAGCTCTTGCTGTACTTCGCCAGCAATAAGAACAGGGTGGTGACCAAGGAGTCCATCGTAGACCATCTTTGGGATGCGTCGGTGCAACTGGCCGACAGTTATGACTTCATTTACTCCCATATCAAAAACCTCCGCCGGAAATTGAGCGACGCGGGTTGCCCGGACCTGATCCGGTCTGTTTATGGCATGGGGTATAAATTCTCCATTGGATGAAGCTGACGGCGCTGTATTACCGGCACATCGTCCCGGCGGTGACGCTGCTGTTCCTGGTGGGCATCGTTTTATCCTATTTCCTGATCCGGCATACGCTCCGTCTGCAGCTGGACGACATCCTGTTGCGCAGCAAGTCCCGTATCGAAAATTATGTACATCGTTATAACCGCCTCCCGGAAACGACCGTGTTCAACGACCAGCTGGTCCTTTTCCAGCCGGTTGCTCACCTGGCGGGAAGCTCGGTTGGCGATACCTCGCTATTTATCCCCGAACAGCACAAGAAGCACATTTCCCGTCGGGTCACGTTTACGATGGTCGTGAACGGACAACCATGGGAGGCCACCATCGCCCAGCCGCTGGAAGGCACGCGCCACCTTACGATCCTGATCGCCTGGATCGCGGTGGTGATGATCCTGGCCACCTTGATCCTTTTCCTGCTGATCAATTCGCAGTTGCTGACGCAGATATGGAACCCATTTTACCGGTCCCTGGAGCTGATACAGGAATTCAAGGTAGACGAGACCGTGCCGCCGCCCTTCCCCGATACCAGGATCGACGAGTTCCGGCTGATGAACGCGCACTTCGCCAAAGCGGCGGAGAATGCCAGCCGGGATTATCGCAACCTGAAGGAGTTCAGCGAAAACGCATCCCACGAGCTCCAGACCCCGCTGGCTATCATCCGCTCGAACCTCGACCTGCTCACGCAGGAGGGCATGACCGAACGGCAAAGCGTGTTGCTCCAGGGCGTTTATGCTTCGGTGCGTAAGATGAGCCGGCTACAAGAGTCGTTGTTGCTGCTGACCAAGATCGACAACCGGCAGTTTACCGGTGTCGATAATATCCGGATCGATGTCCTGATCCGGGACAAGGTTTTTTACTTGCAGGAGCTGCTGCACGCGCGTAACCTCTCTTGTTCGATCGACCTCCGGGAGGTCTCGTTTCCCGCCAACCGTGAGCTGCTCGATATCCTGTTGAACAACCTTTTCAGCAATGCGATACGGCACAATGTGCCGGGCGGGGATATTTACGTTTTGCTGGAAGGATCTTCGTTTGTTATTCGCAATACCGGCTCCTCCGACGCACTGGACAGCCATCGGATTTTCAGGCGTTTTTATAAGAGCCTGGGACAGACCGACAATATCGGGCTGGGTTTGTCCATCATCAAACAAATCTGCGACTCGAACGCCATGACCGTGGAATACGCGTTCTCGGAGGGGAAACACTCGTTCAGGGTTTCCTGGTAGCGCTATTTTTTATCAGGAGCGGCTTGTACCATAGGTACGCGCCGCTCAGGGCCAGGAAAAACAACGACATACCCAGGACCGTCGCGTATGCTTTTTTGGCCACGCCGGCTTTGTCTTTGAGCCAGCCATCGATAAAGGCGCCGTCGTGTATGTCTTGAATCCAGCCGCCGTAACGACGGTCGATCTGGAGGGTTTCGCCGGTTGCGCCATTCAGTCGCACATAGTAGTTATTATCGAACTGGAACTCGACATAGCCGGACTTGAGCCGTACGTCGGCGCGTTCAGGGGACTTTGTTGTCGTGTAGCTTTTTAACGCCGTTTCGGCTTTGTCTTTTAAGGTATCCAGCGGAAGCCAACTGCTGCCTTGGGTTTGGGGAGCCGCCTTATAAAGCGTGGTGGTGAACATCGACTTCCAGCCCAGCATCAGGCCGGTCAGTGAAATCAACAGGAAGAAGACAAATAATAGCGAGCCGA
>NZ_DATJIY010000215.1:0-19320 GCF_035492835.1 Dinghuibacter sp. | reverse complement strand
CCCTTATTTTTGGGCCGGCGCGCTTAGGGCGGGAGCGGTATCCGTCGCGGCGCAGGGCGGTTCGCCTGTGATGGGATGCCCTTTTTCCGCGCTTTGGATTTTGGGCAAGTTTTAGCTTGGGTATGAGCGCCAAAAGTGGCGATTTTTCAAGGTATAGCTTGCCTAAAAAACAGGCTTGACCCCCTGGGGGTTTGGGGGCAAGGCATAGCTTGGGTGAATGGGAGAAATGGGGGACTTTTTTAAGGTATACCTTGCCCAAAATCCAAAGAGCGGAAAAGGGCACTGGGGGGGAGCCGGGAGTGAACGATCGAAGGCTGCGTAATCGGTGGGTAGCGCGGGAGCCTGGCCAAAAAGAAGGGCGCCAAGCCTCTCTGCACGCCGTTTTTTTTGCAAAAAAAGCGGCGTGCAGAGAGGCTTGGCGCCCTTCTTTTTGGCCAGGCGCGCTTAGGGCAGGGCAATGCGCGGGACCGGGGGGGATTGGGGAATGGGTTAGCGGATGAGGGTGACGGTGCCTTTTTCGGAGAAGACTTGGCCGGCGGCGCACTCGAAATCGAGCATGTAGATGTAGGTGCCGGTGGGGTTGTCGGCGCCGTTCCAGCCGATGTTGGTGACGCGTTCGGCGACGGGGAGGTTGTCGGCGCTGTAGACGAGGTTGCCCCAGCGGTTGTAGATGCGCATGTGGAGGAGGACCTTGACGCCGCGGCCGACGGGCATGAAGTAGTCGTTGATGCCGTCGCCGTTGGGGGTGAAGGCGTTGGGGATGCGGACGGTATTGCCTTCGCAGGCGAGGCTGATGGTGACGGTGTCGGTGGCGCTACAGCCGTATTGGGTGACGACGCTGTCGGTGTAGGTCGTGGTGTAGAGGGGCGTGCAGACGGGCGCGGGGCACTCGGTGCAGCTGAGGTTGTCGGCGGGGGACCAGTAGCTGGCGGTGACGTCGGGGCTGGGGTTGGACTGGAGGGTTACGGACTGGCCCGCGGTGATAGGGCCGGGCTCGTTGATGGTGACGGTGGGTTTTTCGTGGACGGTTACGATGAGGCGGAGGGTGTCGGTGTAGCAACCGAAGGGGCCCCGGACGACGTCGCTGTACCAGGTCGTCTGGAGCGGCTGGACGGTTTGTTGGGTCCATTGATAGGTATAATCGGGGCGACCGGTGACGATGAGCGCCGCCGTGTCGCCGATGCAGATATCGGTATGCGCGGGATATTGAAGGCTCAGGGGTGCGGCGATCCGGATCGAATCCCGCGCACTGGCCGTGCAACCTGCCGGCGAGGTGACAGAAAACATAAGAGCATAGGCCCCCTCCTGATAATCGAAAGACGCGTTCTGCGTCGCCGCCGTATCTCCTGCACGGCCGGTTCCGAAATTCCATTTGTATTGTAATGAATCGCCCAGGCTGTCGGCCAGGCTGGTGATGACGGGCGTAAACGTAAGCAGGCCCGTATCGCACCGGGTGATGGGCGCCAGCGGCGCCACGCTGAGCGTGTCCGCCAGTATGGGCGCGTTGAGCTGGAAGACCGCCTGGCAACCGCCGGAGTCGCTCACCAGGAGCGATGGCGTATACACGCCTGCCGCCACGTACCGGTGCGGGACGATGCTGTCGCGGGTGACGAGCACGGTGCCGTCGCCAAAGTCCCAGGTATAAGTTGTGATACCGGTGCCGCTGGCCCTCAGGGTGTCGCTGAGCGGGGCGCAGCCTTTGACGAGGCTGGATCGGGGCGCCGCGGCGGGGCCGTTGACGCGGAGGGTGTCCCGGGCTTCGACGGAGTCGCCACCCGCGCCATAGGCCGTCAGCGTGACCACGTAGACGCCGGGGTTGTAGTAGGTATGGCTGGGCGTGGGGTTGTCCTCGGCAGTAGCGCCGTCGCCGAAGTCCCAATGGGCCCGCACGGCTTTTTGCGTGCTGTCGCGGAACCACGCCACCAGCGGCGGACAGCCGTCGTAGCTGAGGTATGCCGTGGAGTCGGTAAAACCGGCCGTCACGCCACCCGCGTTCCCTACCTGACCGGAGCTGTCGATACACGACTCTACGAGCAGCGATTGCCCTGCGGTCTGGCTGCAACCGTGTACGTCGGTGACGGTGAGCGTCGGCGTGAAATGGCCCTTGCCCGTATAGAGGTGCATGACGGTGTCGCCGGTTGTCCGGCTCACAGTGCTGCTGTCGCCGAAGTTCCAGACCCAATGGGCGATTTGTCCCGATGAAGTATCGGTGAAAACAACCGGGCTCCTGTTGCACGAGTCCCGCCGGGAAATCAGGAAGGCCGCGGTGGGACCGCTGATATGTAACCTGATGTAGTTGCTGGTGTCGGCGCAGCCGAACGTCTTCGAGACCAGGATGAGGCGCAGGCTGTCCTGGCCCGGGAGGAGACGGCCGGTGCTCGTGTCCCCGTCGGGATAGGACCAGACCTGGGTGCTGTCCCGGTAGTTGCTGTCCAGACCGGTGAGCTGGTAGGACAGGTTCCCGCTCCCGCAGAGCGCGGTGTCCGGGCTGGTGAGCAGCGGGTGCTGGCGCGTGAGCACCTCGACCGGAATTCCCGGGCCGCTGTTGCGGCAGGCGCCGAATGTCGCGGTGATGGTAGCCTTGTAGGAACCGCTGCGGGGGTAGACGTGCTGGTGCTGTGGCACAAAGACGGGATCGGTTTCGTCGGGCGACCCGTCGCCCCAGTGCCAGGTATAGTCGGAACCGCCGGCCACGGAGTCGATAAAGGTGACGGTGTCGCGGTTGCCGTTACACGAATAAAAGGCGCCGGCGTACGGAAGCTGTACGGTCCGTATGGTGACGACCCGAACCGCCGTGTCCGGCGCGCAGCCTGGGCTCGACGCGATCAGCCGTACGGTATCCGTACCGTACGAAGGATATTTGTGGTAGAAAGAAGCGGCGCTCGGGGTCGTGAACGAGCTTCCGTCGCCGAATATCCAGGTATAGGACGCGGCGCTGTCGGACAGGTTGATGAGCTGCTGGAGGTTGTTGTGCCCGCAGGCGGTGGTGTCCTGTGTCTGGAAGGCCGCGTGGGGCGTGGGGTATACGTTTATAGTGTCGGGGCCCGCGGTACCGGCGCAGCCGTGGGCCGTCGTATAGTTAACGGTGAGGAAGTAGCGGCCGGGGGTGCTGTAGGTGTGGCTCGGTTGCGCCGTGGTGGCGGTTGCGCCGTCGCCAAAGGCCCATTGATATTGGGTGACGGGGTCGGATGTATGGAGCGTGGGTTGTATGGTCACGCTCCCGCAGACCGTGTCGGGCTGGACGATCTGGATGGCCGCGGACTGCCCGCTGGGATAGACCGGTTGCGTGGCCGTGGCGGTACAGCCATTGGCGTCGGTGACGGTCAGGCTGGTTGGGTAGGCCGTGTTGGCGGTGAAGGTATACGAGGGGTTTTTCTGCGTCGACGTGTCGCGCGGCTGACCGGTGAAGTTCCAGAGCCATTTGACCGCGCCCTGGCTGGTGTCGGTAAACTGGACCGTGGCGGGAACCTGGCACTGCGTGGGAAGGGTAACCTGGAAACCGCGCAGGACGGGCGCCGGGTGTACGGTCAGGGTCTGGGTCGCGGTCAGGGTACAGCCGCCCGCGCCACCGGTGAGGGTGACGGTGTAGCTACCGGGTTGCGCGTAGGTGTGCGTCCTGGAGGTACCGGTCGTCCCGTCGCCGTAGTTGTAGGTGCCGCTTCCGGTGAACGTAACGGGCGCGCCCGCGCACGCGTTGCCGGCGGTAAAGGTAATGGGCGCGTTACCGACGTGTATGGTATCGGTGGCGGTAGTGGTGCATCCGGCGGCGTTGGTCGCGGTAAGGATGATGCTATACGCGCCGTCGTTGGCATAGCGGTGTTTGTTATCGGTCCCGCTGGTTCCGTCGCCATACGACCAGCGATAGGTCGTGCCCCCGGTGCTGGTGTTGGTGAAATAGGCGGTATCGGTCGCGGCGCAGATGTCCTTCGCGGTAAAGGATACCGCTGGTACGGCATTTATAGTCAGCGCATTGGGGAGCGAGCCGGTGGCGCTGCAGCCATGCGCGTCGGTGACGGTGAGGCTGGGGCTGTAGACCCCCGCCAGCGTATAGAGCTCGCCCGCCGTGTCGGTCGTGGTCTGGAGCGTGCGGCCGTCGCCGAAGTCCCAGAAATAGGTGGCGCCCGGGGCCGTGCTGGTCAGCGTGGCATAGACCGGCGCGCAACCGCCCGCGGGCGCGAGCGTAAAGGCCACGTTGGGGTTCTTATAGACCGTGACCTTATGCGTGACCGTCACGGTGCGGCCCCTGTCGCGCACGGTGAGGGTAACGGTATAAGTTTGGGGCGTATAATAGATCGCCGCTGCCGGGGCGGCGGCGTCCGTGGTCCGGAGCACGTTGCCGTTGCCGAAATTCCAGGTATAGACCGCTTGCGCGCCCGCGCCCGTGGTCGTATTCGTAAACGTTACGGTCAGCGGGGAACAACCCGCAGCCTTGTCGAGGGTAAAACCAGGTTGGAGCTGGGCATGTACGGAGACCGCCAGCAGCCAGAAAAGGACACTGCACCCAATGCGTTTCGAGGTCATCCGCGAGTTTTGGAAGGGTTCGTATATCCCTCACAAGAGCAAGAAGCGTTTTCAGGGGGACACGACGCCATAGGCGCCGTGGGCGCGCGGGACAGCAAATCGTTGAGACGCGGGGCGCGGAGCGCCTAGCGGTAGAGAAAGGTCGCCGTGGCGGTGGTGCCCTTTCCTTCCCGGCTGGTCAGGGTCAGGGTTCCGCAGAAATTGTTGACGAGATAGTGGGCGATGCGCAGACCGAGACCCAAACCGGGGGTGTCGCCTACGTTCGAGCCGCGGGAAAAGGGTTTGAAGAGACGCGCCAGGTCCGCATCGGGAATGCCGATGCCATAGTCCCGGACGCTCACGCTCCAGCTGGCCTGGGCGTAGTGCAGGCGCACCAGGGGCGGGCGCTTGCCGGTGGAATATTTGCAGGCGTTTTCTACGAGATTCCTAAGGACCAATTGAAAAATAACGGGATCGAGCCGGACGTCGCGCGGCTTGCCCGTGAGTTTGTAGGCGACGTGGCGCCCGTCTTTCCAAGGGGAAAAACCGTTCCCGATGCAATCGCGGGTGGCTTTTTCGATATCGGCGGGTTGCTGGTTGTCCGCAAGCGCGCCGGGTTCCCAGCGGCTGAACTGGACGAGGCGGTTCATCAGGTCGGTGACCTGTTTGATCTCGCGCATGATGACGCGTGCCTGCTCGGTGACCATGGGGTCCACCCGCATCATCTCCAGTAATTCGGCGCTGGATTGTATGATGGAAAACGGCGTCCTGAGCTCGTGTGAGACCGTATGCAGAAGAAGCGTTTCGAAAGCGCTGGCGCCTTTACGCGGTTCCTGGCGAACCGGATACAGCAGCGTTTCGGAAGTGATGTCAGAAAGAAATGCCCCGGTTGCCGGAGCCTCCAGCGTAAGGTTCTTCATGCACGAATAGGGTTTAGGTGTGGATAAGGCTAAATCAAAGAGGCCAAAAAATTCCCCGATCGTCAGTTTGGCAAAAACCTCGCCAATAACTCGTACTTCGAATTAATGTTGAGTTTTTTGTAGATTTTCTTCTGATGATCGTTCACCGTGCTCACCGAAATCTGCATCACCATTGCTATCTGTTTGTATGTAAATCCTTTCAGGAAATAGCTCACGACCTCCGCCTCTTTCTTGGTCAGTACGTCGGCGTATTCGGGGCGGCGCTCTTCGGTGATCCCGTTGAGCTTGCGCACCAATATGTTAGCGGCGTCCGGTGAGATGAGGGTGCTGCCTTCGCGGATCATAAAGATCTGTTCTTTCAGCTGTGAGTAGAGGACCGGTTTGAGGAGGTAGCCCTTGGCGCCGCGTACCGTGGCGCTCCAGATAACGTCTTCATCCATGTTACCGGTGATGATGACGATGTCGGCCCGGGGATAAATTTTCCGGAGAATGGGAATCGCATCCAACCCTGAGATACCCGGCAGTTCGATGTCCAACAGGATTACGGCGGGCGCATTCCGGTGCAGATCAGACTGCGAGATCAATTGTTCGACCGAGGGCAGAGAAAAAAGGAGGTCCATGTCCATGTCGTAGTCGAACATTTTCTCCAGGTTTTTGCGGAGCATTAAAGAGTCCTCAATCATTCCAATCGAAATCATAACGTTTTAATTTTTAGGTGAAATGCATGGCCAGCCACATAGTGCAAGAATGGGCGCATTCCTTCACATGAGCAAACAAACGTCGGTTGGAAATGGTATTTCCGATGGAGATTGGATGGACACAATTTAATTGGAGTCGCAGAGGGTAAGCTGATGGTACTAACGAAAAGTTAAAGTTACTCCGAACACACTCACACTTAAGATGCAAATAAACTGCCAAAGTTTAATGCGGAGCGGCAAAGTAAATATAGTTATTTTTCCATAGATAATGCCCCTAAGGTAAGGGATATTTCGCTCACCTCCACCAGTTCAGGGGTTAACGACGCGAAATTGCAAGCGAATGACGAATTTCTACGGAGAAGCGTTCGTAAAACCCCTGTAATTCGGGGTACCCTTCCAACAGTTTCTTATGTGTATCGAGTGTCGCTTCATCGCCCCGGATGGCAGGCCCGGTCTGCATTTGCGTAGGACTTTCGGTATACAGCCGCGCCACCGTCTCGGTCATCAGCGGCAGGAGCATCCGCCAGTCGAGACCCTTATCTTGTAGATACAATTCGGTGAGCGCGTAGAGATAATTGGGAAAGTTATTCACCACTACCCCGCCGATGTGGAAAAACAACCGATCCTGGTCAGTCGTACGACTAACGGTCGTGGTAATCGTTTGCGCGAGGGTCTCGAGCTTTTCAACGACTTCCTGCGTATTGCCGTCGATCAGGAGTGGTATTTCGCTGGGTTCCACTTCCTTACGGATGCTCTGGAGGGGATATAGGACGCCGTATCGGGAGGAGACGTCGGATAGTATGTTTTTGGGGAGCGAGCCGGCGGTATGCGCTACCAGGGCGTTTTGCAAGCGGAGCGTTTGGGCGAGCCCCGTTATGGCGGTGTCGCTCGCGGCAATAAGATATAGTTCAGCGGGTTGTAATTGTTCTGCGTTGTCGATGGGCTCCGCGCCGAGCTCGTGAGCCAATGCTTTGGCGTGGCGTGGGCTGAGCACTTGTACGATGTGGTGACCGGACCTTACAAACCGGCGGCCAAGGACGGTGGCTACGTTACCGGAACCTATCAGTGTGATGTTCATGGTGTTGGCAATGGTTCAGGTACATAATCATACGGGAGCATGTTCCCGATCCGCTCCCACCAGTTCCAATAACCGTCAAAAGACAGGTCGGTATTGATGTTGCTGCCGTTGGCAAAGACCTCCATCGGGAGCCCGCGGATGAGCTCCAGGTGGGTGGTCATACCCTCCAGACCGCTGCGCGTGACGGCGATCTTGCGACCGCTTTCGGGATGGTTGGGGTCGATGATTACATCGTTGAAGTACCGGCTGGGCGCTTTGTTCCTTAAGTAAGTGACCCTGAGGTAGTCGTCGAATTCCAGGACCATGACGTTCGAGTCCCTGGCGACGACGACCTGACTCAACGGGGTTTCACCATTATATAAATAGGGTTTGCCCATGCTGCTCCGGGCGTTATCGAGGGCGTTGTCAAAGGTCGCCAGCACGTTAGCGCCGAGCAACGCCTCGGGGGACATATGCTGCCCGTCGGGTCCGGCGGCTTCGCGCGCCTGGATAAGCGCGCGGCGCAGGTTGTTCTTGATGCGCTGGACCTCGGCGCTATCCGCGCCAGCCTCGGTGTGCATCACAAAACCTTCTTCGCGGACGCGGTCCTGGTAGAGCGCGCGGAAAAAGTGCAGCGTGGAGCCAAAGTAGGCCTGGTTACGGTTCCTGGCCCAGCGGGCCTTTTTGGACGGGCTGCCGGGCATTTCACGGAACAGCGGGAAGAAAGAAAAACGGGTTTCGCCGTTAGCCAGGTAGTAGTGGAAGTCGTCGAGCGTTACCTGTACTTCGTAGCCGAGGGCAGCATTCTGCACCAGGATGGGCCCGTCCGAGTACGCGGACAGGGTGCGGCTCTTGGGCGCATAGTGTATCTTGATCACTTCCGGGTTGAGTATTTTGCAGTTACGGGCAAAGTCGGAGGTGCCGATAAAGTTTTCACGGAACAATTCACCCCACCGTTTATACCCGTCCTTGTCAAAGGCGCGGACCGTCACCTCACCGAGCTCCGCGATCTTGGTACGGAGGGTGATCGCATAGTCGGCCTGCGGGTAGCGGCTGTCGATGGTTTCCAGGTCGGTCTGGTAGCCGACGCTGGAGATGACCAGGACGTAGCGGCCGTCGGGGACGTTGTCCAGGACGAACATGCCCTTCTCGTCGGTGACGGTACCCCGCGAGGTGTTGCTGATAAAGACGCTCGCGCCCGCCAGGGGCTTGCCGTTGTCGGCAGCGGTGACGCGGCCGCGGATTTGGCGCTGGGCGCTGGCGGCGCTGGTTATCAGCAGGAGCGCGGTTAAGAGGGTCCAGGATTTCATGTGGTTGGGGTCGCTTATGGGAAGAGGATGGCTTCGACGAGCTGGCAGATGATGTGCCCCACGAGGATGTGCCCTTCCTGGATACGCGGGGTATCCTTGGTGGGCATGGCAAACAGGTGATCGCTCAGCCCGGCCATCTTTCCCCCACCCTGCCCGGTGAAGCCGATGGTGACGACGCCCTTGGCGCGGGCGGTTTCGAAGGCCTTTACGATGTTCCCCGAATTCCCGGAGGTGCTGATGCCAAAGAGTACATCGCCCTTTTCCGCGATGCCGTCCACGAGCCGCGCATAGATGACGTCATAGCTGTAGTCGTTGGCCACGGCCGTCAGATAGGACGTGTTGCAGTGCAGGGCTTCCGCCGGCAAGGCTTTGCGGTCCTTGTAAAAACGTCCCGAAAACTCCGCCGCCAGGTGCTGCGCGTCCGCGGCGCTCCCGCCGTTCCCGCAGAAATAAACGCGGCGGCCGCTCTTGAAGGCGTCGGCGATCATTTGGCTGACGTCGGCCATTTTTTGTTGCATGGCGGCGTCGTCGAGGAGGGCTTGTTTGACTTTGAGGCTTTCGGCGATGATGTTTCTGATGATTTCTTGCATGGGGTAAAAATACAGAATCTTACGATCCGGGGACGCGGTGGCGGACCGCGCTCACGGGGGCGGGCGCGTCGCGGGGTGCGCAGGCGCGTCTAACGCTCCAGAAGGACGGTGCCTTTTCGGGTGAAGGTCTCGCCGGTGTCACAGATCAATGTGAGCTCGTAGACGTAGGCTCCGACGGGTTGGTCGGCGCCGGCGAAGGTGCCGTCCCAGGCGGTGGAGGGGTCGTTCAGCGGGATGTTGTGGCGTTCGAAGACGAGGGTGCCCCAGCGGCTGTAGATGAGGAAGCCGGTGATGACGCGGACGCCGGAGCCGCGGGGGTAAAACAGATCGTTGTAGCCGTCGTGGTTGGGGGAGAAGGCGCCGGGGATGGCGACGCGGTCCTGCATACAGATCAGACGGATGCGGACGGTGTCGGAGGCGGTGCAGCCGTAGGCGGTCTCGCCGGTGACGGTGTACAGTATGTTGGACTGGGGGGTGCTGACGGGGTTCTGGCAGCTGGCGCAGTCGAGGTAGTCGGGGGGCGTCCAGAGCCAGGTGGCAATATCGGGGCTGCCGGTGGCCTGGAGGTTGACGCTGGCGCCGGCGATGACGATACCGACGGGGGTAGCCCTGACCGTTGGGCGGGGGACGACCTGGACGCTGGTGGTGGCGGTGGACGAAAAGCAGCGGTCCTGGTCGGTCCCGGTGACGGTATAGGTGGTGCTGACGGCCGGGTCGACCAGGAGGGGGTTGGCGGTGGCGCCGGTGGACCATTGGTAGGCATAGGCGCCGGCGGCCTGGAGGTACATGCTGTCGCCGATACACAGGGTGGTGTCGGCGGGGAGCCGGACCTGGAAGGGACGGGCGACAAAGACGTATACGGAGTCGGTGTTGACGCAGCCGAAGGTATTGGTTACGGTGACGTAGTAGGTGGTCGGGCTCGCGGGGGCCACGGTGAGGGCGGGGTCGCTGGCGAGCCCCTTCCATTGATAGACCTGGCCGTCATGGGCGGTCAGGGTGATGCTGGCGCCCTGACAGATCCGGGGGGCGTCGGGGGTGATGTCGATGACCGGCAAGGCGTGGACGGTCAGCGCCGCGGTGGCGGTGTCGGCGCAGCCATTCCAGGTGCTGATGAGCTCGACCGCGCCGCTGGAGGCGGCCTTTATCGCGGGTTTGGCGGAGGTGTCGGTCACCCCGCCGGGGAACAGCCATTGCCAGGTGGGTGCGCCGCGGAGCGCGGCGGCGGTGAAGTGGAGCGAGTCGTTCACGCAGCCTTCCGGGGGACCGGCGATCGAACCGTGGGCAGTGGCGGTGACCTGTATGGACTCCGTACTGGCGGAGACACAGCCGGGGGTCGAGGTAACGGTGAGGTGTACGGTATAGGCGCCGAGGGCGGTGTATGTCCAGGAGGGGTTCGCGGCGTCCGAGGTGTCAGCGGGGTTGCCCGTCCCGAAGTCCCAGTGATACCGGAGGGCCTCGCCCAGCGCACCGTTGGAAAGGCTGTAGAGCGGCGCGCTGAAGGCGGTCGAACCCGAGTCGCAGAGATGCGATACGGCTGCCCGCGCCTGCGCTTTTAAAGAATCGACCACCACGGGGACGCTGGGGTTGAAAGTGGACGCGCAACCCAGCGCATCCTTGAGGATCAGCGCGGGGTTGTATATCCCGGGGACGGTATACGTATGGGTGGCGAAGGTGTCGGCGGCACTCAGCACGGTGCCGTCGCCAAAGTCCCAGGTATAGGAGACCGCGCCGACCGCGACCGCGGTGAGGGTGACCTTGGAGGGGCTGCAGGCCTGGGGGACGTCCGCGCTCACCGAGGCGTAGGGCCCCTTGACGGTAACCGAGTCCGTGACGGTGATCACCGTCTGACCGGCGCCGGTAGCCGTGAGCGAGATATAGTATTTGCCGGGCTTGTTATAAGTATGGCTGGGGTTGGGGTTGCCCTGGGCCGTGGCGCCGTCTCCGAAGTCCCACTGGTAGCCGGTGACGTTATAGCTCGTGCTTTTGAAATAAACCACTACCGGCGGACAGTTGTTGTTGTTGACATAGGACGTGGTGAACGTAAAGGCCGCGTTGACGTTGCGGACCTGGATCACCTGGGTGATCGTGTCCGCGTTGCACCCGATCTGCGGATAGGTGCTGTTGGTCACGACCAGCGTCACGGTGTCGTTGGTGATGTTGGGGTAGGTATGCGAGACCTGGTATATATTGTTGGACGTGGACTTGTCGCTGGCGAAGGTCCAGAGGGCGCTGTAGTACGGGCCAAAACTGGTGTTGCTGAAGATCGCCGTGGTCCCTGGGGAAATATTGGTGGGGGACCAGGTGAAGTTCGCCTTCGGGCCCTCGGGGTAGACATAGTTGTCGATGGTCCGGTCGGTACATCCCTGGGCGTCGGTGACGGTCAGATACGCGTCGTAGTTGTTGCCGGGCTGACCGTAGGTGTGGTATACGTCCGCGCCCGTGGCCGCCGTTTGGGTCGTCCCATCGCCAAAGGTCCAGACCCACTGCGTGATGGGAACGCCGTCGGTACCGCGGGAGGTGTCGCGGAACAGGTAAGGATTTTTCCAGCAGCTGCCGGAGTCCACCAGCCCGGCGATCGGGCCTTTAATCTTGACCTTTACATAGTTGCTGGTATCGATACAGTCCTGGTACTGGCCGTTGCTTTGCAGGAACACGCGGATGCTGTCGTGACCGGGCGTGAGGTTGGTCCACGTCGCCGTATAGGTGGTGGTCGTACCCTGGACGTTGACGTCCGGTCCCGAGTAGCTGGGATACGAATACTGGGGGATGGCCGAGCCGTCTTCGTATTGCCAGGCAGCGACGCCATAGTAGTTCCAGTAATACTGGTTGTAATAATAATAATTTGTGTCCAGCCCCGAAATGGTCAGCGTGAGCGGCCCCGAGCCGCAGATGGAATCGACGGGGGATTTGAGGATCGGGTGTTGTTTTTTCAAAACATATACCGTCGTCGAGTCCCGGTTGGTGCACTGGCCGGCGACCGTTATCAGTACCACCTTGTAGATACCGCTTTTGGCGTAGTCGTGGACGATCGTGTCGGACACCGCGGGTTGTGTCGTGCCATCGCCAAAGTTCCACGTCGCGGACGTGGCGCCGCGGATCGAATCCACGAGCGTGATGTCACCGCGGTCGCCGTTACAGGTGCTAAAGCTGGTTTCTATTTTGGGAAAAGCGGGGAGCACCACCACCGAATCCACCTTGACCAGCGTGTCCGTGCAAAACGCGTTGAACCCGATCGCGATCATGGTGATGGTGTAGGTGCCTTCCTTGGTATACTGGTGCACATACTGGCTGCCGTACACATAGGCGTTTCCCTCGCCGTCCCCGAAGTCCCAGGTGACGTTATACGCGTTGGTGGCCTGGCTGGTAAAGGTGACCGGGTTGTCCCCGCAGATGGGGTTGGCCGGACTGATCGAAAACTTCGCCACAGGGCGCTGCGCGATCTGCACCGCAAAGCCATAGGTGGTTTGGCTGCCGGTGCAGCCGTTGGCGTTGGTGTACTGGAGGGTGATGGTATAGGAACCCGGCTGGGTATAGGTGTGCGTGGGGAGCGAATCCGTGGACGTCGTGCCGTCGCCGAAGTTCCAGTTGTATTTCGTCAGCCGTACGTCCGACTGGGCGCTGACGTTTACGGTCACCGGGTTACAGCTGTAGGTCCCGGACGGATCGGTCGACAGGACGTTGATATAGACTTGCGGGGGCTCTACCGGCACCGGTCGCTCGACGGACGCGGTACAGCCGTTGGCGTCGGTAATCGTGAGCCAGATGCCCATGTCCCCGTTCGACGCAAAGGTATAGCTCGCGGTGGGCGTGGTGGCAAAGGGCGTGGTGGGGCCGAGATAGCCGTAGTAAGGGTCTTCGGACCAGGCCCGCGAGACCGCGGCTTTCGAGGTGTCGGTGAGCTGGACGGTTACCGGCGCGCCGCAGAGCCCCGTGGTCGTCATTTGAAAGCCACCCAGTGTCGGCGCGGGGAAAACGGAGATTTGTTTGGTCGTGGTGACCGGGCACTGTCCGTAGGTAGCGTTCATCGTGACGGTATAAGTGCCGCCGGCTGTATACGTGTGGTCTATCACGTTGCCGCCATAGCCGGAACCGGTGTTGTCCCCAAAACTCCAGTTTTCGCTGTAGCTGTTGGGTGCGGGGTTGCTGTTGTCGCTAAAGAGCAATTCCACGCCGGAGCACAGCGTTGGGTTATTGACGGTAAAGCTGGGGTTGAAGTTGGCGGCGTCGACGTATTGTGTCTTGACCAGCGAGTCCACACAACCCACCGAGGAGGTCGCGACGAGCGTGACGTTGTAGATGCCCTTGGTGGCATAGGTATGGCTGGGCGCCGGGTCGGTGCTCGTCGTCCCATCCCCGAAGCGCCACAGATAGCTCAGCGTCGGCGGACCAGTGGTCGTATTCGTAAAAAGCTCCGGGTCCGTCAGCTGGCAGAGTGTCGGCGAGCCCGCCGCAAAAGCGGGGACCACCGCGGGATAGATGGTAAAAAGATTGGGCTGCGTCAGCGTGGCCGAACAACCATGGCTGTTTGTCACCGTCAACCCCACAGTCGGCGAGCCGGCGTATTGATACGTATTGCTGACGGTCGTCGTCGTCGCCGATTTCGTATTCCCGTCGCCAAAATCCCAAAAGTACTGGCTGATCGTCCCATCTCCCGCCGTGGACGAGCTCGTAAACGTCACCGGGTCCGGTACGCATCCCTTGCCACCGCTTTCGGTAAAAGCCACGGTAGGATTCTTATACACGGTAACGGTCAGGGTCTTTGTACTCGTCTTCGCCCCATCGGTAACGGTAAGCGTCACCGTATACGCCTGCTGTGTGGTGTACGTGGCGCCTATCGACGCATTGATGTCTCCGGTCGCCGTTTTATTCCCGTTCCCAAAGTCCCAGCTATAGGTGGCGCTGCCGGAGGCGCCCGTCGTAGTGTTCGTGAAGCTTACGGTGAGCGGCGAGCATCCCCCCGTGGTACTCGCCGTGAAGTTCGCCTGCTGCGCTCTTACGGCTCCGCCCATCGCCATAATAGCGATCGTCGTTCTGAGCGCGTGAGGGAGCAGGGGCATAGGAGGATCAGGTTTCAGGGGTCCTTACGGGTGCAAACATAAGACTTTTTTCCTATGCTTCGGTTCGGCCCCCTGAGCACGCCTGATAGAATAGGCCGGGCCCTGTGCCCCTTTTTCCCTCGCTTTGCGGTGCACCGCAAAACGAGGGAAAAAGGGGCACAGGGCCCGGCCTATTCGTGACGTGAGGGCTGCGCGGACTAGATTATTTGGCGGAGGGCGCCCGGCCTATTCGTGACGTGGGGACTGCGCGGACTAGATTATTTGGTGGCAGGCGGAGCGGCGTGCCAGTGGGCGTATAGGGCTTGCATGAAGTAGCCGCCTACGACGCTGCGGGCTTGGAAGCCGACTTGTTTGCCGGTGGTGGTTTCGTGCCAGTCGCTGACGGGGACGCGGGTGGGGGTCTCCAGGACGTATTTGTAGACGGGGTTGGAGAGCGCCTCGAAGTCGGCGCGGTTGGCGGTCAGGGTGGCGGTCCACTCGATCCAGTCGGACTTGGTGTAGGTCTTGCGGCTGTCGAGGGGGAGGCCAAAGGCGTTTTGTTTGGTTTTGTAGTAGGCGATCTCCCTGGCGTAGACCGACGCGGGGAACAGGTGGTAGTCGAGGACCTTGTCCCAAACGAGGTTGTACTTCTGCGACCAGGTGTCCTTTTTGTCAAAGGTCAGGGAGTAGTGGTCGCCGGCGTCGGCCATGACCGTCCACTTCTTGGCCATGTCGCGGGCGTGGGCGAGGTATTTGTCGGCGGTGGCCTTTTCGCCGAGCTCGGCGGCCAGGTGGGCGTAGGCGGAGATGCCTTCGATGGCTTTGACGCTGAGGTTGGCGTTGCGCGCCAGGTGACCGGCGAAGTCGTCGGTGCAGAGCTGGTTGGCGGGGTCGAAACCGGCGGTGTCCAGGTAGTTCACCCAGGTGCTGAGGACCTTCCAGTGCTTCCTGGCGTAGGCGGGGCTGTTCTCGGCGCGGCAGATCGCGGCGGTGAGGATGATCATGTTGCCCGATTCTTCGACCGGCATGTCCTCGCCATAGGTCTGGCCGTTGGCCAGGGGGAAGGTGCCGAGGTCGTGGGCGGCGAATGGCTTGGTCCAGCGGCCGCTTTCGGAATAGTGGAAGATTCCGTTGAGCATGCCCTCCATGAGGTGGGGGTTGTACAACAGGTAGAGGGGGGCCGACGGATAGGTCACGTCGACGGTGTTGATGGAGCCGTTGCTGAAGTTTTCCTTGGAGAACCAAAGGAGGTCGCCATCCGGACTCCTGACCAGCTGGTGGGCGGCTATGCTCTGGCGGTAGACGATGGCGCAGAGACGGGCGTAGTTGTCACCGCCGGCGTTCTTGGCCTGGGCGAAAAGCTCCTTGTCGAAGGCGTCGCACTCCTGGAGCACGGTCTCGTGCTGGTCCCGGGCGGCCTTGAGCTCGTCTTCGATGGTGTGGGCGCCGTCCTTGTTCCACCAGGGGCGGAGGTTAGCGCCGAAGTATTGGATGGCGTCGCCTTCGTCATAGCCGATTAACACGGTTTTGTGGACCGGGGTGGCGGTTATATTGCCGCAGGGGATCGTGTTGTGGAGCGTGACGTCGCTGGCGGCAGCGGCGGTGGCGCCGGCGGCTGCCGATCCGTCGAGGGTGCTGTGGACGGCTTTATAGGCGGCCGGCACGGCGACATAGGCGTAGCCCCAGTCGATGCGGAGGTCGTCGCCTTTTTTCTTTAATACTGGTTGCTCGACGGTACCGACCTTTTGGATCGCCAGGCCGTCCTTTTCAAAGCTGGCGGTGGTGACTTGCTGGTCGGGCTTGTTGACGGCGATGTCGCCGGAGACGCCGACGTAGAGGTCGACCTTGTGCGGTTTACCGTCGGTCGATTTTACTGCAAAATCGATATAGTCGACGGGCCGCGAAAGGATATCGAGGTTTTTTACGAGTAAAGGCGAGGTGAAATCCACCCGCAGGGCGACCGGTCCGCAGGTAAAGGCGTAGCGGGTCTGGGTGGCGGTGAGGTCGACGTCCGTCTGGGTGGCGACGGCATCGCTACCGGCGCCCATAAAACGGTAGACCTGGCCATCGACCCTGATGAGACCGGTCAGGGGTTGGGGCTTCCCGGTCCAGTGGGTGGTCTGGGCGTCGGTGAGGGCGTCCGCGGTGGACCAGATGCTGAAGTAGGGGTCATGGACGAGCAGGGGGTAGGCGGGGGCCTTGCGTTGGGATTGCGCGGTAGCGGCGGTGGCTCCGGCGAGGAGGAACAGGGGGAGAAGGCGCTTCATGTGTGGATCGTTTGTGCAATCGTTTACAATGGCTGCAAGCTACAAAAGTTTTTGTAACTTCCCAGAGACGTGTACCTCTTTGCCATTTTGTACGTGCTGACGGGCGTTCTCCGACCCGGCATGACCCTTACCGCAACCAGTTATGGAACCACCTGCGGATACCCGAACGGGTCGCTGGTCGCCAGGGCCGGCGGGGGCGTGGCGCCGTATAGCTTTTCCCTCAACGGCGGGGCCGCCCAATCCGACTCCAACTTTGTCGACCTCGATACCGGGAAATACGTGGTGTCGGCCACGGACGCCACGGGGCTAACGGTGACGTACACCGTGCATATCGCCAACCTGTACCCGCAGCCCTCCATGGCGTATACGTTCACGTACGGTTCCGATTGCCAGGCCACGGACGCCACGATCACGCTGCACGCGCGGGACGGCACCCCACCCTATCAGTTCAGCTTCGACAACCTGCACTACCAGGACGACAGTACGTTTGTAAACCTGGCGGCGGGGCGGTATACCGTTTTCGCCAGGGATTCGAACGGGTGTATATTCGACAGGGTCACCGCGATCGTCAACGAGTGCAACTTCGCCTTCAACTACTTCCTCACCGAGCCGGGTTGTACGGGGAGCGACGGTGGGATCAAAATCGTGCGGTCGCCCGGTTTGGGATTCCCGCCCTTCCGGTTTTCGCTGGACGGCGGCGCGGTTACGGACGACAGCGTCTTTACCGGTCTGGCGGCTGGCACCTACCAGATGGCGATCACGGACATGACCAATGCAACCAACCTGTGGGGCTTCAACCTCTATGCCGACTGCGTGTCGCTCACGGCGCGCGTGACGCCGCCATGCAGCGCCAACCCGCCGGGGATTACCCTGGTGGCATTCGGGGGGACGACGCCGTTACAGTATTCGCTCGACGGGGTGCACTTCCAGTTCGGGAATACGTTCGGGGAAGTGGTGCCGGGAGATTATAACGTGGTGGTGAAGGACGCGTTGGGGAACACCGCGTATGCGTCGGTCGTAGTGTATCCGGCGACGGTGGCGCTGACGCTGGGGATGGGGCCGCCGGTGACGGATTGCGCGGGCGCCCCGGTGGCGCTACCGGTGACGTCCAATGGGGATACGTTCAGCTGGATGCCGACGGCCGGGTTGAGCTCTGCGTCGGTGTTACAACCCTCGGCCGCGCCGGCGGCGACGACGATGTACCACCTGACGGTGACGAAGGGGGTTTGCGTGCGGACGGATTCGGTGCTGGTCACGGTGGACCCGGGACCGGTGGCGCACGCCCTGGGGGATACGACCATTTGCGATGGCGGAACCGCGCTGCTGCGCGCGTCGGCCACGGGGACGGGGCCGTTCGTTTATACGTGGTCGGGGGGAACCGGCCCAACGGGTTCGGGCGGCTTTGTCTCGCCCGCGGCGTCAACGACGTATACGCTGGTGGCGTCAGACGCGTATGGGTGTCCCTCCCCCGGCGACCCGATCAGGGTGACGGTTACGCCGCCGGCGGTGCTGTCGGTGGTGTCCGATACGAACCTGGTGCTGGGGCAGCCGTTGCAGCTGGACGCGCGTGACGTGAACGGCGCGGGTTTTGTCAACTTTACGTGGATGCCGCCGGACGGGCTGAGCAACCCGTATATCGCCGACCCGGTGGCGCTGCCTGCGCTGGGGACGGTAACCTACACCGTTACGGCCCACACCGCCGCGGGGTGCCTGGGGACGGCTTCGGTCGCGATCAAGGTTTTTGCGGACGCCAATATATATGTGCCCTCCGCTTTTACGCCCAACGGTGACGGGCAGAACGACGTGCTGCGCGCGATACCCGTGGGGATAAAGTCGTTTGGAGTCTTTATGGTTTTTAACCGGTGGGGGCAGACGGTGTTCCGGAGCAGCGACCCTTTGCAGGGATGGGATGGGCGTACTGCGCCGACGGGAGTGTATGTATGGAGCGTGACCGGGATCGATCTCGGGGGGCAGGTCATCCGGCGGCAGGGGACGGTCCTGCTGATCCGATAACTTTTTTATCAGTGCCGCGGGGTGACCGGGAGCGATTACCTTTGTTTTCTTATGAAATATCATCTTCTCGGTAATACCGGTTTAAAAGTATCCGAGCTCTGTCTCGGCACCATGACCTTTGGCGGAAAGGGCGGCATCTGGTCGTCCATCGGCGAGGTCGTTCAATCCGACGTCAACCAGCTGATCAAGCGGTCCGTCGACGCGGGTATCAACTTTATCGACACGGCCAACGTCTACAGCTATGGCGTCAGCGAAGAAATGACGGGGACCGCCCTGCGTCAGCTGGGCCTGCGTCGCGACGACCTGGTCCTGGCGACCAAGGTGCGCGGCAAGATGGGCGAAGGGCCTAACGAGGTCGGGCTGACGCGGAAGCATATCCTCGCCCAGGTGGAGGATAGCCTCCGGCGGTTGGGGACGGATTATATCGACCTGTACCAGATACACGGGTATGATCCGCTGACGCCGTTCGAGGAGACGCTCTCGGCTTTGGACGCTTTGGTTGCGTCCGGCAAGGTCCGGTATATCGGGTGTAGCAACCTGGCGGCGTGGCATATCATGAAGGCCTTGGGGATATCGGCGCTGCACGGATTCGAGCGCTTTGTCTCGCTCCAGGCGTATTATACCGTCGCCGGGCGCGACCTCGAACGCGAGATCGTGCCGCTGTTGCTCGACCAGAAGCTCGGGCTGATGGTGTGGAGCCCGCTGGCGGGGGGGCTGCTTTCCGGGAAGTTCGATCGTTCTTCCGCTCCTTCGGAGGGCCGTCGCGTCGTGTTCGATTTCCCGCCGGTGAACCGGGAACGGGCGTTTGACATTCTCGATGTGCTGCGGCCTATCGCTGTTTCACGCGGCGTCTCCGTGGCGCAGATCGCGCTGGCGTGGTTGCTCCACCAGCCGGCGGTCACGACCGTCATCATCGGGGCGAAGCGGCT
>NZ_DATJIY010000214.1:0-23973 GCF_035492835.1 Dinghuibacter sp. | reverse complement strand
CTTTTCTGTCTTTGCTACCGTGTCTGCCTTTTCCGCGGCTTGCTGCTGGATGCGCTCCCGGGTGACGATGGTGTAGTAGTTCGGCTTGACATACAGGAATACCAACCCATCCGGGTACAGTACGCCCTTTAAGACTTCCTCCAATGGCTTGCCTTTTGCGCTCTTTACATCGTAGGAAGTCGTCTTGCCCCTGACAATGTCCTGGTCGTACACGAAATTGGTTCCAAAGACGCGGTTGATCTGTTTGAGCGCCTCCTGGAGCGGAAAGCGGTTTTGGGCGTGTGCATTGCGTATCGCGGCCAGTACGATGGCCGCAGCCAATAGCCCACGGAACACCCTTTTGAGATGCGGATACCTCATAACGTTAGATTTTGGGTTTGCAAATAGTCGACTTCCTATCTGTGTTGTAGCAGCAATGTATCCTGGTGTGTAACCACCTTGACGTCAAGTATCGTGGAGAGGGTGAACATAGCGTCGTCGAGGTTGTCGAACATCACTACGCCGCCTATCTTTTTGTTGGCTATTTTGGGGTCTTGCAGGATAATGGTTTTGTTGTAGTTGTCTTCCAGATAAACGATCACGTCTCCCACCGTCACGTCGCGCAGCTTCTTGTCTTTCCACGCGGTATAGTCTTCCGCGATGGTCGTTCCTTTTTTCACCGTCGCTGTCGCGGGGTCGTAGTCGATCCGGTCGCCGGGGTTCATTTCTATGTCGTTGTTGGCGAACAGCACCCTGATACGTCCCTCTTGTAACACGACCACCGCTCTATTGCGCCTTTCCCGGATGTCGAACACCGTACCCAGGACCTCTACGGTGAGGAGGTGCGTGTGCACCAGGAAGGGCTGGTCCGTTTTCCTTTTCACGTTGAAATAGCCCTCGCCTTCCAGCCATACCTCCCGGGGGCGGCCCGGTTTCCATCCGGGGTTATATCTTACGCTTGAATGCGCGTTCAGGACGACCGTGGAGCTATCGGGCAACGTTATCGCGCTCATTTCGCCGAACGCGGTTGTCTTTACCGTCGCTTTCTTCTGGATCGTCATGTAACCCACCACTGCCAGGGCTATGCTCGCGGCTACCGCCACGGCGGGCCACCAAAGCCTTTTTACCTGGTGCTCTTTTATTTTCGCACGTACTTCTTCCAGGGAACGGGTCGTTTGGCCTTCGCCGGGGAAATCCTCCCTGAAGGTTAGCGTCTGTAGGACCTTTGCGGCCTTTTCGATCGTATCCGTTTTCTCCGGGTTATTCGTCTTCCACTCCTGCCAGAAGGCAGCCGCGTCTCCCTCCGGGTGGATGATTCCATCCTGGAAAAAAGGGTCGCAGATGAAATCCAGCAAGCTGTAGCCGTCATAGCGGCCGCTGTCGTCCCGGTTTGGCATACTTCTATATGATAGTGTTCGGTTTTGGGGATTTTACCCCACCCGTGTTCATTTTTTTTTGCGTCGGTGTGGCCGGGTGTCACGCCGGTGCCGCCACGTGTCACGCCGGTGTCGCCAGGAGCAAAAAGAGCGTCGCCATCGACACCGACAGCGTCGACCGGAGCTGTTCCAGCGCCCTTGCCATTACCTTATAGGTGGCCTTGACCGAAATACCCATCACCCCGGCGATCTCCTCGTAAGAGAGCCCCTCGTAGAACCGGAGGAAGATGGCCTCGCGCTGCCGCCCGGTGAGCCGCTCGATCGCCTTTTGGAGTTGTTCCTTTTTTTCCGTCTCGCTGTCCTTTAGTATAAGGAAATGTTCTATCCCGAAGTCGGGGTCTTGATCGCCTTCGCTGGCGCTGCGGGTGTGGGGGCGCTGTTTCAGCTTTTTGAAAAGTATGTAGCGGAAAGTGGTGAGCAGGTACGTATGAGGGCTTTCGATACGGGTCAGCCGCGCCCGGCCCGTCCAGACCGATAGCAAAGCCTCCTGTAGCGAGTCCTCCAGCAGCGCGGCGTCGTCCGTGAATTTCCTACCGTAATTGTAGAGCCTCCGATAGTAGTGGATGTACAAACGCCCGTATGCCTCCTGATCGCCCCCGGCGACCAGTGCCCATACCTGATTTTCCATGTATGGATAAAATTAGGGAAAGTTTCGGATCGCTCGCGCGCTTGCGTTATTTCCAGCTAACCAGTCAATATAACGCCGCATTTGACAATACCAGGCAGGCCTTCGCATCCGTGATGTTCACCCGGACCTTGGACGCCATGACGGGGTCCACCTTTAGAATGCGTTTGTACCCGATCGTAGTGCCATCGGCGACCTTTTTCCAGGCTCCGTCATTCCAGACCTCTACATTGAATGACTTCACCCGCTGGCCCAGCGGTATATATTCCTGCAAAACGATGTATTTGATTACTTGGGGCTCCTTCAACCCGATGTCAAAACTACCAGACGTCTTCCCGTCATCGGTGGCCCAATACGTATCAGGGTTCCCGTCGGTAAGATGCATCGCCGAGTATTCGCCCGCGTTACCCCGCACGTTATCGGCGGTTACCGTTGCATGCGCGGCCAGGTCATGGGCAAAGGCTTGATCCAGGATCTTCCGGAAACCGCGAAGCGCTTTGACGTCATTGTCGGTGAAACGGCCCCTTCTGTCCGGCGGCACATTGAGCAACAATGTCGCACCGCGTCCTACCGACTTGAGGTAGATCTCGAACAACGCCTCCGGTGTCTTGACCAGGGTATCTTCCGATGCATGGTAAAACCACCCGGGACGAATGGACACGTCGGTTTCCGCGGGTACCCAGTCGGCGCCCGTCGCCGAGCCGTGGATCAACAGGTCGTCGATGTCTGATTTTCCCGGATACAACGTGTCGCGGGTAACGGTACACCAGTTGGTCTCCCCTGCATAGCCTTCTTCGTCGCCCACCCAGCGGATGTCGGGGCCTCCGTCGCTAAAGATAGAGATATGCGGTTGGAGGCTCCGCACCATTTTGATCGTAGTGGGCCAGTCGTAATACACCCGCCGGTCGATCGTCCGCCTTTCATTGGCGCCTCCATAGTAGCCCTCTCCCCCATTGGCGCCGTCCAGCCATAGCTCGGAGATGGGACCGTAGTTGGACAGCAGCTCGGTCAATTGATGTCTATAATAGGTGATGTACGCCGGCCGGCCGTATTGCGCATTGTTCCTGTCCCAGGGAGAAAGGTACACGCCGAATTTCAACCCGTTTTTCCTACAGGCGTCGCTCACCGCTTTGACGACGTCGCCTTTGAAAGGGCTGTTCTTTACGGAATGCTCCGTATACGCACTCGGCCAAAGACAAAACCCATCGTGGTGTTTCGCGGTCAGGATGATTTCCTTGAAGCCGGCCTCCTTTAACACCTTGGCCCATTGACCGGCATCCAGCGCGGTGGGGTTGAAGACGGTTTCCGGCTCGCTGCCCAGCCCCCACTCCCTATCGGTAAACGTGTTTACCGTAAAATGGATAAATGCATTCATTTCATTTCTTTGCCAGGCCAGCTGGTCGGCGGTGGGGACGGGCCCATAGGGCGCGGGGGGGGTGGTCTGTGCGATGGCGCCGGTGCAAAACAGGCAGCCGATAAAAGCAAACGTCTTGTACATAGAACCTTTTTGTGAAAGATAAAAAAAATGCGCAAGTTTTCACTTGCGCAAGTGAAAACTTGCGCATATATTTGCAAGAAGTGACTTGCACATTATGCCACCAACAAAAGACATCTTTCAGGCAATTGCGGATCCGACTCGTCGGCAAATTATAGGTATGCTGGCTCGGAAATCACTCAATGTCAATGCCATTGCCAAGGAGTTCGATATTACCAGACAAGCAGTTTCATTGCACGTACAACTCCTTAACGATTGCGGTCTTATTGTGATCAAACAACAAGGCAGGGAAAGATATTGCGAAGCCAAACTCGAAAGGTTAAAGGAAGTAACGGACTGGGTAGATCAATATCGAAACTATTGGGACAATAAATTTGACTCATTGCAAAATTACCTGGCTAAAATACAAAAAAAGAAAAAATAGAGAGATGGAGAAATACAACACATTCAAACAGGAAGGGAACATTCTTATACATACGAGAATTCTCGATGCTCCAAGGGATTTGGTTTGGGAAGTATGGACCACCCCGGAGCATATAAAAGAATGGTGGGGGCCAGATGGTTTTTCGCTGACTATAAAATCGATGAATGTAGAACCTGGCAAAACCTGGGATTCCATCATGCACGGTTGGGGACGGGATTTTGATAGCAAAGTCGAGTATCTGGAAGTAAAAAAACCTTCCCTTTTATCTTACAAACATTTTGGGGAAAGCGAAGATTATGACTTTACAGTTTTAGTTTTATTTGAAGAAGTTGAAGGGAAAACGTTGCTGACAATGAAGTCAGTGTTTAAGTCAAAAGAAATTATTGAAGACTTGAACAGACGGTTACGTGTCATTGAAGGTGGTAGGCAAACTTTAAATCGACTTGAAAACTATCTTAAAATATCAGCTAAAAATTAAATCAAATGAGTAAAATTATCTTTGACGGCGGAATCTCGCTTGACGGCTTTTTCGCCGGTGATAACAGAAGTCCAAACAACCCAATGGGTGGCGTTGCAGGAAAAATCCATGCGTGGATGTTTAAGCAAAAAGCATTTTGGAAAAACGTAAATATGGAAGGCGGTGAGGAATACGGCGCAGACAGTAAATTAATAGACGATGTGTTTGCAAGAACAGGTTCGTACATAATGGGGAAACGAATGTTTGAAGAAGGCGAAGTACATTGGGCGGAAGACTTATATAAAGCAGATGTTTATGTTCTGACACACGAGAAACGGGAACCATGGGTTCAAAAAGGAACAACGACCTTCTATTTCATCAATGACGGAATTGAAAGCGCATTGGAAAAAGCAAGGAAATCAGCCAAAGGGAAGGACATAAGAATACAAGGTGGTGCAAATACTATTCAACAATTTCTCAATGCCGGGCTTATAGACGAATTTTTCATTCATATTGCCCCCCAGTTTTTAGGAAGCGGTATCCGGCTGTTTGATGGCATTGACAAAAATAAATTTGATATTCAGATTGTTGAAGTAATACCTTCTGAGCTAACGACACATATAAGGTATAAGCTGACGAAGAAATAAAAAACGCGGCCGACAAAGTCGGCCGCGCTGCGGCTGCGTGCTGCGGAGAGGGGGGATTACCTCCGCACCGCTGCGCGGCGCTCCGGTGATCCCGTGAAAGGGAAGCCTGCAGCGCACCGCCGCAGCACCGCGCTACGCGCGCTGTTTTTTGTTCCTGCGCAGCCGGGACGAGCAAGCTCGCCCCGTCCGCTCCGAAACAAAAAACGCGGCCGACTTTGTCGGCCGCGCTGCGGCTATGTGCTGCGGAGAGGGGGGGATTCGAACCCCCGGTGGTGTTACCCACAACGGTTTTCGAGACCGCCACAATCAACCGCTCTGCCACCTCTCCGTAGATGTGCGCCCCGTAAGGGAGCGCCGGTTGTAGCGGGCTGGGGGCCCGCAGGGCGGCAAAGATATGGTTTTTTCGGTAAATTCCAGAAGGATGCGGCGGGGCGGGGCGGCAGCGCTAGACCCATTCAACCCACAACACCTCCTTCATCCACGGTAGCTGCACCATCCGGATATTCCACGCGAGGCTGTTCAGCAACACATCGAAGGCTTTTTGCTCCACCTGGAGCACCCAATCGTGTTCGCGGCGGATGAGCTTGCCGCGGCGGTTGAGCCAGGAGTCTCGGAGCAGTTGGATGCTGGCGTTGACGGGCTGGCCGTTGACCGTCCATTGGCGGATCAGGTTTTGGAGCAGGCGCTGGGCGGTGACCGTGACGTGGTCCTCTTCCAGGTGGAGGGGGACGGTGGCTTCGAGCGGGTAACCGCACAATAACTTGTTCAGCGGGAGCCGGTATTCGGGAGTGACATCGGCGGCACCGGCAAGGTATTCGCACAGCAAAACGGCGTGTTGATGCGCGCTCTCGCTGGTGAACCCCATACCGTCCACCCAGCCGAGTTCCTGGAACAGCGGGAACAGGAAGGGATGGAGCAATACCAGGCCGGCGTTGTCCACGTAGCCGCTCTCCAGGAGCGCGGGCGCGGGCGGCGGCATCGCGGGCGTTTGGAGCTGGGCCGTCTGCTCGTGGATGACGGCCAGCAGGTCGGACAGCTCGACAAATGCCGCGGGCGGGATGTCGAGGGCGGTGACGAGCTTTTCGCGCTTGAGCGGCGGGAGCTGTCCCACCCAGCGGAAAAGCTGGGCGGGCTGCATTTCCCGAAGGAGGTAGAGGACGATCCCTTTTTCCACTTTGGCATAGTTGTCCAGGGAAATGCGTCCCCCCGTATAGGAAAGGGATAGTAAGAGCGCTCTCCAGCGAAGCGTGCGCGTGTCGAGCCCCGGGACCTCGGACAGCCAGGCGATCCAGCGGCTGACGATGCCGCTTTCCATGGTGTGCGCGTAGATGTCTTCGAGGAGCGATTCGCCGAACTGGGTAAGGAGTCGGGGCAAGGCCATCCGGTTCTCCAGCAGGAGGTCCAATAGCCGATGTGAAAACACGCTTCCGCCGGACGGGGCGCCGAAGAAATGCGGGTCCTTGTGCAGCTGCTCGGTCAGGTACCGTTGCAGGCTATCGAGCGTATGACCGCCGTGCGCGGCCGGCAGTACGCCGGTGGCGATGAAGTGGAGAAAAACGGTCTGGACGTCGTCCAGCGGCTCCTTGGACTTCGGTGGCTTGGGCTTGTGCGTTGAACGGGGGCTGCCGGGTACATCGCTCCCCGCCCGGACGGCAAGGCGCGATACAGGGATGAGGCTCGGGGACAGGTGCCAATCGAGCCAGTCGCGGAGGTCGAATACTCTCCTGCGGGCCAGGGCCCGTGTGTCAACGTCTAAGTACATAGGTAAGGTCTTCCGTTAGCAAAATAAGGACAAGGTCGAACGCGGGCCAAGCGTAATATTACCTGAATTTACCGGAGAATGCCAGCCAGTTCGCTGAGTTTTCCGTCGATTTTTTCGGTGTAGGTCAGCCCCAGGATCTTTGCGACCAGGGGATACACGTGTACGTTTTCGAAAGCGGGGATCTTCTGGTGCTCCTTGAATGCGGGGCCCCAGGCGTAAAAGGTCGCGTGCATGTCGGGGATGGCGGGGTCGAAGCCGTGCTCGCCGATGGGGACGTGGTCCTTCGGATGGCCAAAGACGTGGGGCGCCCGGGGGACCAGGATGATGTCGCCGATCCGGTTATACCGGTCGTCTTTTTTGCTATAGTGATACCGCGAAGGCACGTCATCCGCCAGGTATACGTCATAGTTTTTGGCTTCAGCCCTGATGGCTTCGTACGTGGCTTTGAGCGCCTTCTTGTTGGGATTGCGCGCGTAAAGGTGGACCATCGTCGCGCCGAAATAGATGGTATAGGCGCTCGTATCGACCGCCGCGGGGAGCGGCATCCTGCCCGCGGTATCCACCGTGGTCATCCCGTGGTCCGATACAAAAATGAAGTTCACGGGGAGGTCCAGGGCGCCGACGGCGTCCACGAGCTGCTTGACGCTTTTGTCGACGAACTGGACCGCGTTGCGCACCTGCCAGGCATCGGGACCGTACATATGTTCGGCGTGGTCCACGTCGGAAAAATAAAACGTGATGAAGTGCGGTCGCCGGTCCTCGGGCAGCTGTAGCCAGTCAACAACCGTTTGTATGCGCTGGTCGATCGGGATCAGGGTGTTGAAATGGTAATAATAGGTCGGCAACAAACCCTGTATGGCCGCCTCGGAAGCGACCCAATAAAAACTCGCGCTCAGCATATGCTGTTGCTCCGCCAGCACCCAGAGGGGCGTGCCGCCGTACCAGGAGCTGTCGCGGACGGCGTTTTTGTCGCCCATGCTGTACGCCCTTTGTGTCGCGGGGTCGTAAAAGTGATTGTCCACGAGACCGGTGTGCGACGGATACAGCCCCGTCACCAGGGTATAGTGATTGGGGAAGGTTACCGACGGGAAGGAAGCTTGCATATAGTCCGCCTGTACGCCTTCGGACCGTAGCCTGATTAGGTTTGCGGCCTGGTATTTATCCGCCAGGTCGGCGCGGAAGCCATCCGCGGATATCATGATGACGTAGGGTTTCTTTTCTTGCGAAGGGGCGTTGGTGCGGCCCGGGACGACGTACTGGGCGGTGTCTTGGGCGCGGAGCGCGGTGGCGGCGGTGACGAATAGGAGGAGAAGGGATAGGCGCATAGGTCACGAAGATAGGCAATCTAAAAATCCTCCGCTTCGCCTTCTATCCGCCCGCTGATATCTTTGAGTGAACTGTACCGCTGGACCGTATAGGGGATCGTATCGAGCCCGCTGACGAATTTCAGTATGTAGGTATAGATGCCGATGATGTCCCCCGCCTTCATGACCTTTCCCGTGCCATGGGTGATCAGGATAAGGGAGGTCGTGATGACCACGAGCACCAGCAGCTCCATGACCCCGAAGTTCCAGGCCTCCTGGTCCGAGATCCGGATCTGCCACTTGCTCAGCAGCTTGTAGTGCCGGGTGATCTCCGGCAGGTCGCCCGTCGAAATGACGTCGACCTGGAGCTCCAGCTCGTCGTTCTTGAACCGCGTCAGGCGCTGCATCCGCTTCCCGTACCGGTAGCTGATGAAGGCCACGGGGACGAGGACGACGAGGCAGACGGAGACCACGATTTTATCATAGAAAAACAATAGCACCAGCGCCCCTACGAGATTGTAAAAGGCCTCGATGATAAAGTTCAGGTCGAACTCGAGGAAGTCGATGAATTCGCGCGCGAGCGTGGAGTGCGCGCTCAGCCGCGAAATATCCCGCTCTTCCATGTCGCGCGTCAGCATCCGGGTGACGAGCTTCGTATAGATCGCGGTGTACGTCCGCGTATCCACCATATGCCGGAGCGTCCCCACCCCCAGGTACCCGAAGTGTACCAGGGCCAGGTAGATGAGCCCCCGGTAGCTGCCCGCGATCAGGTCGTTCACGGCTTCGCCCAGGAAATAGGGGCGTAGGAGGTTCCCGAGCATTTCCAGCGCGAACAGGGAATAGGTGAGCGTCAGGCGGCCCCGGTGCTCCACGAAGATTCGCTTCAGGGCGGTTAGTCGGGGCATGGCGCGTCCAGTTTTGATTCGCGGTCCGTCACATTGTTGCCGGCCACGCCCTGCACGGTGCCGCGGCAGCCGGGGGCGCCGCAGTGGCAAACGAACGGCTCGAGCGTCTCGTCCATCATCGTCGCGTAATCGAGCGTCAGCTCCTCGCCGCGCGCGATGGGCCGCAGCGCGTAGACGTCCAGCCCGCGGTAGGCGGTGTTGGGCGCGCAGCTGTGGTTTTGCGGCGCCCAGGCGGCGGGGTCCTTGTCCCAGAGGATAAAGACTTCGCGGCTGATCGGGTAGGCGTAGTGGCGGAACACCTCCTGGCGGTCCGGCGACCAGTGGTCTCCGACAAAGCGGCGCGTCACGATCCGCTGCGCGCGGTCTTCGCCGTCGAAAATGCTTTCCCCCTCCCCTATCGGCCGGGCGGCGTAGATGCCATACCCCGCGATGGGGCTGCCCTTGACCTCGTATTTCTTCTGGCGGTTCCGGTGCCGCGCGATGCCTTCGGCGATGATGTGCCCGAGAAATCCCTTTTGCCCCGCGCCGTCGAACTTCAGTATATAATCCGCGGAGCCTTCGTAGCCCTGGGTGTAGAAAACGGAGCAGGTGAAGTTGATTTCGAGGAAAAAGACCTCGTGGCCCCTTACCCGGAAATCCAACCGGGCGTATCCCACCCCGCCAAAGGCCTCGAAGATACGCGCCGAAGCCTTGCGTAACGTGGCTTCCAGGACGGGGTCGTTGCACGGGATGTTGGCTTCGGGGTGGAGCTCGGAGGTCTTGAGGGCGTAGGTCTTGAAGTGAGCGTCGCCCGGAAAGATGAACTCGACGGGTGTGAAGGTGCGCGCCGCCGGCGTTTCCAGGGACGCGACGCCCTGGCCATGCACGCCCGCGGCGACGAGGACGGTGAACTCGCGGCCGTCGATGTATTGCTCGACCATGACCTCGTCGTAGTCTTCGAGTAGCTCGCGCACCTTGCTCTCCAACGCCTCACGGTCACGCACCAGCGAACGCTCGTCCACGCCGAGGCTGTCGCCGGCCTTGGCGGGTTTGACAAACAGCGGAAAAGCGGGCGCCGCGGCCAGGTCGGCTTCGGACCGCACGACGACGTACGCCGGCGTGGCTACGCCTTCGGTGTAGGCCACGTATTTCATCAGCTCCTTGGGTGGGTCGTATAACCGGGGGTTGGGACCTGTATAGGGCAGGTTCAACAGCTCTAGCGTGTGGATCACGTCGATCGAGGGCACTGCCCAGTCGAGGTAGCCTTCGCAGAGGTTGACAAAGATGTCGTAGCCCTTGCGGCGCAACGCCCGGAGCTGGCTGTAGGTATGGAGCTTGTTGAGCTGCACATGGTCCACGGTGTCGCCGGGGAGCAGCGCGGTCAGGTCGCGGGGAGGATCGTAGTATTGGTAATCCACCTGGGATGTCGAATAGTCGGGTTGGAGGACACAGACGCGCATGGGGGTTGTTTTAGTGGGCGCCCGCGTGGGATTTATCGCCCGGGCGGCCTTTTTGGCCGGCGCGTTTGCCTACGCGTTTGCCGGTGTGGGTCGCTGTGGCGCGGTTTTCGGCGGCGCGGCTTTCGGTGGCGCGGTTGAGGCCGTCGAGCAGTATCTCAGCCACCAGTGACGCATAGGTTACGCCGGACAGACGGATGATCGCGCCGATGGAGGTATAGTTCTCGTCTTCGGAGAGACCGCACTGGGCGTTGACCTCGAGGACGCGGAGCTGGCCGGCGGGGTCCATGCGGAGGTCGACGCGTCCATAGCCCGTGCCGCGGACGGCGCGGTAGGCCTGGAGGCTGACGGCCTGGATGGACGGGATCAGCTCGGACGCGGGCAGCTCGTAGGTATAGAAGTCTTCGTAGTCGCCGATGGGTTTTTCGGTTTCATAGATTTCCCAAAGGCGGTCAAAGCTGAGGAAGCGCTCGCGCTCGGGGAGGGCGGGATGAAAGACGCGCTCCACGGGCATATACACCTTACACGCGGACGGGTTGTCCCAGGGTCCGACGACCAGGGTGGTGTATTCGGCGCCGGTGATGAACTGCTCCGCGAGGATGCCGCCGGTCGTCAGCGACCAGCCGCGGTAACGCGCTTCCAGGGCGTGCACCTGTTCTTCCAGGGCCTCCTTGGTATCGACCACCGACCGCACGCTGATCCCCATACTCCCGGCGGATACCGCGGGTTTGATGATGAGGGGTTTGCCGAGGCGCTCGAACACGCCGTTCACCGGGAAGTCCGCCGGGATCATTTCTTCATAGCCCGGCATGGGCACGCCTTCCGCGGCGAAGTGGCGCTTCATGTCCAGCTTGGACGTGGTAGCGGTATAGAAAAACGCGTCCGCCCCCGTAAACGGCAACCCGGTCTCCTCCAGGAAGCGCAGCACCGATATGCCGGCGCTCCCGTTGACCTCGTCGCCGTCGCACAGGTTCAGGATGAGCGGGCGATACCCATCGGAGTTCGAGGGGATGTGGAGAATGACCTCCCTGAAGTCGTCCATCCGGACCGGCTGCCACCGCCAGGGCAGGCCCAGGGTCTTGAAGACACGGGTGTATTCGTCTATGCTCTGCGAAAAGTCGTAGTAATAGTCGATGTTGGGGTCGCCGGTCTCGACCTGGGGCACCAGGACCCAGACCATGAGGTCGCTCGGGAGGGGCGGAAGCTTATCCATCTACAATAGTACTTTTTTTATTCTTGTCTTTTCAACCATTTTCAAGCGATCGCCGGGGCGTCGGGCGGCGAGGCCGCGCCCCGCTCGCGCCACTTGCTGGTCACGTACGGTGTAAGCCGGTATCGCGCGAGGACCTCGTCCGAAAGCGCCGCCGCGCCGCTGATGCGGCCCAGGCAGTTGGGCGCTCCGCAGGTGCAGTCGAAGGGCTCCGCCATCGTCCACTCGGTCGACGGGTAAAAGAAGCGCAGCTCTTCCCCGGGACCCACGGGCGACAGCACCATCAATTCCATCGTCTCCGTGTCGAAGAAGACGTTGGGCGCGCAACTGTGGTTGGTGTACCAAAGCGGTTCCGGGCTCAGCAGGATGTGCCGGGTCTCGTCCAGTTGGAGGGTAAAACGGGTGGGATGGTTTAAAACCTCGGATGCGGAAAATGTACAAACCGCGTGGCCGGGTTTGAGGGGCGCCGTCGCGCGCAGCGAACGGGCCCCCGTGTCGGGGTCGATGTAAAGGTCAGCAAGCATGTGCCGAATTTACAAATAAAGTTGCACCATATACCGCCAGTAACGGGGTTTGTGCGATTCGCCGTCCCAGATGTGGAAAGCGTTCCAGACGCCCTGGAGCCAGAGGGCGTCGGAAAGGTGGCGGTTGTTGTCCAGGAAGGCGTCCTGCTGGCCGACGACCAGGATGATCTCCATCTTTTTGAGCTGGGCTATGATCTGCTCGTCCCGGAGGTTGGGGATAAAACGGGAGGGCATATTGTAATAGACGTTTTCGTCCATATAGCCCTCGAAAAGGTCGTCGAAGTGCTCGTATTGTTCGGTCAGGTCGTACCGGCCGCTCAGCCCGACGACCTTGGCGAACATCCAGGGATACTTCAAGGCGAGGTTGACGGCGTGGTAGGCGCCGAGGCTGCAACCGGCGGCGATCAGCTGGGGCCCGGGGTTGCGCCGGCGGGCCAGCGGCAGGACCTCGTTGAGGATGTATTGCTCGTACAGGAGGTGGCGCTGGATGCGCGCGGCGGGGGGAATGTCCGGGTTGTAAAAGCTGTCCTTGTCGACGCTGTCCACGCAGTAGACCTGGATGGTGCCCGCTTCTATTTTCGGCCGGAGGGCGTCGATGACCTTCCAGTCCTCGAAGTCATAGAAGCGGGCGGTCCGGGTGGGGAAAAATATGACGGGGTTACCCGCGTGGCCGAAGGCCAACAGTTCCATGTCCCTTTGCAGGGACGGGCTATACCATTTATGATACTCTCTGAGCATGAATAGAGGCAGCGATGTAGTCCCCCACTACTTCCTTCCAAAGGGCGTACCCTTTGGGGCTGATGTGCAGGCCGTCTGGGTCGAGGAGCTCCCGGTTGGGATTTCCCTTGTCGTCGAGCATGCGATCGTATATATCGATGTAGTGCAGGTTCCTTCCCTCTTTCCGGATATCCTCTTCGATCAGGGTATTGGTATACCGGATGTTGTCCACGATGTTCCAGCGGGTGAGGCTGGGCTTGATCGAGATGAACGCCAGGGGAATGTCCCCGAACCGTTCCCGCGTACACGCCACCAGCTGCCGGAAAAAAATGTACACCTCCTCCGGATGTCGTCCGTCTCCCAGGTCGTTATCTCCCGCATACACGATGAGGGACTCCGGTTGGTACATACCCACCAGCCGGTCGAAGAACCAAACGCAGGCGGCCAGCGTAGAGCCGCCAAAACCCAGGTTCACCGGCTGGTAAGCCGCGAAGTCCTCATACAAACTATCCCATTGGCGAATGGAAGAACTACCGTAAAATAACGTTTTCGGGTCGTAAGGCAAATTACCTTTTTCTTTCTCTACCCGCTGTACTTCGTCTTCATACCAAACCATAGTAACATTTTAAGTGAGAGTACGGAGGCTATACGCCCTCGAGCCCGTACTGCTTCAATACATCGTCGGGCACCCCTTTCCAGGTACCGGGACGGTTACCCACGTATCCGAGGTCCTTCCACCCCATTTCGCTGGAGTAAAACCCGGACGCCGTCAGGTCGCGCAGCCGGCTGAAAAACGCGACGCCCTGGTGCATGGCGGGGTCCGCCTTGTCGGGCCAGGCGATGGCGTCCACCATCTCGATTTGCTGGGTCGTGGAACAGCCTGCAAAAGCCTGGCCGTACTTTTCGAGACACTGGAGGTCCAGCCACCGCAGGCCGCCCCGCATGGGGATCTTGTTGTCGGGCTCGTCCTTACAGGTGAACTCGATGTACTCGACGGTCCCTGCCTGGGAGGCGCTCCCGGAATGGTCGTCCTTGGGTATGATGATGTCGACCAGCAGGGTCAGGGTCGCCTTTTCGGCGTCGGTGAAGAATTTTTCGGCTTGTAGTTTTTTGTCACGCTCCACTTCGAAGGGCTCACGGCCCGGTATTTCGGCAGGGGGTGCGCTTGCGGGCGCCACGGCCGGTTTAGCTTCTGGCTGGCAGGCCTCCAGGAAAGCGCCGGCGGACAGGGCGGTCAGGCCCAGGGTTCTTAGCGATTGTCTCCGGTTCATGCGATATTCAGTTTCTTTTTCTGTTCGAGAATGTATTCGGCGGTCCTCATGGACATGGCCAGGATGGTCCAGGTCGGGTTCTTATCCCCCTGTTGGACGAAGGGCGCCCCGTCCACGACAAACAGGTTGTCGCATTCGTGGGCCTGGCACCACTTGTTGAGGACCGACTTCTTGGGGTCGTTCCCCATACGGGCGGTACCGACCTCGTGGATGATCACCCCGGGGTTCTCCAGGCCGTAGTTGTTTTCCTTGCCCTGGTTCCCATAGAGCATGATGGCACCCATCTGGTGCATCAGCTCCGCGAATTTTTCCTGCTGGTGCTTGGCCTGGAGGATTTCCTCCTGACCCCAGCTGTACTGGAAGCGCAGCACGGGGATGCCGTATTTATCGACCGTGTTGGGGTCAATTTCGCAATAATTGGTTTCCCGTGCAAGGGCGACGCCCCTACCCGCCATCCCGACGGTGGCGCCGTACCAGCGACGGTAGTCGTTCTTCAAGGCGAGGCCATAGCCGCCGGCGTCCTGTTTTTTGCCGTCAGGCCCGGGGACCATCGCCCGGAACTGCGGGACGAAACCGCCGTAACCGGCGGTGGGCATGTGTAGACCGCCACCGAACTCGATATGGTACCCGCGGGGGAAGTCCAGCTTGCTGTTGTCTTCCATCCAGGGTCCATATATATGGACGCTGCCCACCCCGTCCTCGTTGTACCGCTTCCGGTCCGCCAGCTGCGGGAGTACCCCGAAGGTCGAGGTCCCGGTGGAGTCGTGGAGGAACTTGCCGACCAGGCCGCTCCCGTTGGCCACGCCGTTGGGGAATTGCTTGGACTTGGAATTGAGCATGAGGCGGGCGGATTCGCAAGCGCCCGCGGCCAGCACCACGGTCTTGGCGCGGACCTGGTATTCCTGGAGGTCCTTTTTATTGACGTACGAAACGCCGGCGGCCTTCCCGTTTTCGTCGACCAGTACCTCGCGTACCATCGCGTTCGGGATGACTTCCAGGTTCGTCGTTTTTTGCGCCGGGATGACCAGGCAGGAGGAGCTGGAGAAGTCGCCGTATATCTTACAGCTTCGGCCGCACTGACCGCAATAGAAACACTCGCTCCGGTCCTTGTTGTCCGCCAGCGGTTCGGTCAGCACCGATCCGCGGCCCGGGAGGACCTTGATACCGGCCTTCTTGCCCGCCTGCATGATAAACAACTCGTTGAGCCGGGGCTTGGGCGGAGTCATGAAGATACCGTCGGGCTCGCTTTCGATGTTTTCTTTTGTCCCATAGATCCCTATGAGCTTGTCTACCTTGTCGTAGTAGGGCTTGATCTCCTCATAGCTGACGGGCCACCGGGCGCTGACGCCGTCGTTGCGCGTCGGCTGAAAGTCCTCGGCGCTGAAACGCAGGGAGATGCGTCCCCAGTGGTTGGTCCGTCCGCCCAGCATGCGGGCGCGGAACCATTCGAATTTGGTGTTCCCCTTTTGGGTATAGGGCTCGCCCTCGATTTCCCAACCGCCGTAGGCAGCATCGAAGTCACCAAAGGGGCGGACCGTCCCCGAGCCCCTCCGCGGGGACTTCCAGGGTTCTTCCAATTGGTGGGAGTCCTTGGCCGGGTCGAAGAACGGCCCCGCTTCCAACATCAACACCTTCAGACCGGCCTTTGCCAGTACATATCCCGCCATGCCCCCACCGGCGCCCGATCCTACAATGATCACGTCGTATACCGTGGGTGACTTTTTTAGCTGCAACGCATCGTTCGCCATAGTACAAAATCGATTAAGTAGCGTGTAATATAAGGGAAAATGGGATTCGTGAAAAAGTTTCTACATCGCCGGTTGACGCTCCTTTTAGGGGTTTACGTTTACGGGTTTATCGCGGTGATGACCGAGGTCGCACCCTGGAGCCCGTCGCCGCTGGCGGTCAACTCGATCGCGCCATCGCCGTCCTTGCCCTGCAGGATCACCTGGCACTTGCCGTTGAACAACCGCCGCTGCCACTGGCCGTCGGCGCAGAGGTCGGGTTCGTGGCTGCTCGGGTCGCCATTGCCGACGCCGATCAGGCGGGCGTTGCCTTTCACGTCGAAGTGGACCAGGTTCATGGCGTCGGGGACCTCGCGGCCCTGCGCGTCCAGCACGGTGACGTTGAAGACGGTGCCGTCCTTGCCGTCGCCGGTGATGGTTTTTCTGTATGGCGTCAGGACGATTTTTTGCGCTTTACCGGTAGTGGTAACCTGGCCTTCGATTTTGCGTCCGTCGGCCATAGTGCCCACCGCCTTGAGCGTGCCCGGTTTGTATTTCACGAACCAGTACAGGTGCCCGTTCCGGGGCATCTCCTTTTTGCCGAGGCTTTTACCGTTCAGGTAAAGCGTTACGTCCCTGGCGGCGGTGTTGACCCAGACCTTGATGACCTTGCCTTCGTCGCCGCCCCAGTTCCAGTGGGGGGACAGGTGGATGAAGTCACCGGCGGTCCACCAGGATTTATAATAGTAATACACGTTCTTAGGGAAGCCGCACATGTCCATGATCCCGAAGTGGGAGTTGACGTTGGGCCAGCCATAGGGCGTGGGTTCGCCGCGGTAGTCGAAACCGGTCCAGGCAAAACCGCCCATGAACCAGGGCCGGTCGGCCGCCAGGGTCCACCAGGTTTCGGCGGTGGAAGCCCAGGGCGGGTAGCAGCTGTCGTAGTCGGGGACGTAGGCGTTCGGGGTGTCGCGGATATAGATGCCGCGGGTGGAAACGGTGCTGGCTACCTCGGTGCCCATGATGGGCTGGTCGGGGTGGTCTTTTCGATAAGGATCCACACCGCTCAAATTGTAGTTGAACCCGCGCACCGGGAGCACCTCGTTGACGCCGTGCCAGACGTTGCCGTCGTTCACGGCTTCGGTGCAAAGCCTCGTGGGGTCGAGCTGTGCGGCGAGCGTGACCTGGTTCTGCGCGATGCGTTTGCCGATGTCGTTGGTCTGCGCGACCCATTCCTCGTTACCGATGGACCACATGAAGACGGAGGGGTGGTTGCGGTCGCGCTTTAGCAGCTTCCGGAATTGCGCCTCATATTCCGGGCCGCTGTCCAGCAGCCGGGTCTCGTCCAGGACCAGCATGCCCAGGCTGTCGCAGGCGTCCAGCAGCTCCGGGGTCGGGGCGTTGTGGCTGGTACGGTAGGCGTTGGTACCCATCTCTTTCAGGACGGCGATGCGGTAGTACTGCAGGAAGTCCGGCAGCGCGGCGCCGACGCCCGCGTGGTCCTGGTGGCAGCAGACGCCTTGTATCTTTATGGGTTTACCGTTTAGGAAGAGGCCCTTGTCTTTGTCGACGGTGATCGTCCTGACGCCGAATTTCGTGGTGGCCTGGTCGATGACCCGGCCGCCGTCCTTTACTTGCACCGTTACCCGGTAGAGATAAGGGTCATCGAGGTTCCAGCGGTGGGGCATGTGCAGCGCGGTGGCCAGCTTGACCGTCTGGGCGCCGTCTACCGGGACTTGTGCCGTTGCCTCGTCGGTGGTGGCGAGTACGTTGCCCCCGCGGTCGGTGACAAAGGCGCTTATGGTTGCTTTCTGTGTTGTCAGCGCTTTGTTGTCGAGGGTCGCCTCGACGTTCACATTCACGCCGTCCTTGCCGTCCTCCGTATACACGAATACGCCGCCGTCGTGGTCCAGGTGCAGGTTGTTGAATTTTTCCAGCCAGGTGTGGCGGTAGATCCCCGCGCCCTCGTAGAACCAACCCTCGTACATGCTGGCGTCGGCGCGGACCGTGATGACGTTGTCCTTGCCGAACCAGAGGAAGTCGGTGATGTCGAAGCTTACGCCGCTATAGCCGCTGAGGTTGCTCCCCAGGTAGTATCCGTTGATCCAGACGCGGCTGTCGCGGAAGATGCCGTCGAAGGTGACGACAAACCTGTTCCCGGAATCTGCGCGGTTTATTTGGAATGTCTTCCGGTACCAGCCCACGTTGCTCTCGGGGAAAAGCGGGCCCGTCTGCCGGTAGCCGTGGGCCTCGAGGTCGCCGTCGTTCTTGTACACGAACGGGAGCGTGACCGCCCAGTCGTGGGGCAGGCTGACCGTTTCCCAGCCGGCGTCCTTAAAACGGGGGGACGCCGGCGTGGTGCCGGCGTCTCCCGTTTTGGCGAAGATCAGGTCCTTGC
Source organism: Dinghuibacter sp. (assembly GCF_035492835.1). NCBI lineage: Bacteria > Pseudomonadati > Bacteroidota > Chitinophagia > Chitinophagales > Chitinophagaceae > Dinghuibacter > Dinghuibacter sp. The sequence continues at coordinate 5,659 of NZ_DATJIY010000214.1, read as the reverse complement.
CGTAGTTGAAGTCTTTCGTATAGTCCACGCCGTTACCGAGGTGGAATTTCCAGTTGTCGTCGAAATTGGTGCGGGTGCGTTGCGCCTGCGCGCCCGCGGTGGCGCACAATAGGGCCGCGGCGGTCAGCAGGCGGCATGCAATCGGGTTGCTCATTTTCTTATCGAGAATTGGTACACGGTTACGGTGTGGTATGTCTTGCCCGGGTCGAGCTCGGTGGAGGGCCACTGGGGTTCGTTCGGTGAATCCGGGAAGTGTTGCGTTTCCGCGGCGAAGGCGGAGCGGTGTGCGTTGGTTTTGCCATACTTCATCGCGAGCGCGCCGTCCATGAAGTTGCCGGAATAGAATTGCAGCCCCGGCTCCATGGTATAGATGTCCATCACGATCCCGGTCTGGTCGGCCCGGAAGGTGGCGGCGTGGCGGAGTGTCCCGCTGGGTTTGCCGTCGCCGATGACCCAGTTGTGGTCGTAGCCTTTGCCGTTCTTCAGCTGGACGTTGTCCTGGTTGATCCGGTCGCCGATGGCCGTGGGTTGGGTGAAGTCGAACGGTGTGCCCTTGACGGGGTCGATGGTCCCGGTGGGGATCAGCCCGCTGTCCACCGGCGTATATCCGGTACCGTAGATCTGCAGCTTGTGCCGGAGGATGGTCCCGTTACCCGCGCCGTTGAGGTTCCAGTAGGCGTGGTTGGTCAGGTTACAAACGGTCTTGGCGTCGGTGGTGGCGTTGTATTCGATCTTCAGGCCGTTGCTTTGAAGCGTATACGTCACCTTGACGCTGAGGTTCCCGGGGAAGCCCATGTCGCCGTCCCGGCTCAGGAACTTCAGCTCCAGCGTAGAGTCGTTCTTCTTGTCGCCGTCCCAGACATAGTCGTCAAAACCGCGGGTCCCGCCGTGGAGGGCGTTCGGCCCGTTGTTGACCGGTATCTGGAAGGGCTTGCCGCCGAGCTTGAACTGCCCCTTGCCGATGCGGTTGCCGTAACGGCCGATGAGGGCGCCGAAGTAGGCGCTCCTGGCGCGGCGGTACTGGGCGACGCTGTCAAAGCCGTCGACGACATCCACGGACTTCCCGCTGGAGTCGGGGACGGACAGGGAGACGAGGCGGCCGCCGTAGTTCGTGAGCGTCGCCTTGAGGGGGCCATTTTGAAGGGTGTAGAGCTGGACAGGCTTGCCGTCGATGGTGTCGGCGAAGCTGCCGGGGTTGGGCGTCGGACCGGTAACGGTGTCCGTCCCGGTTTTGGCCGTTGGCTCTTGTGTGCCGCCGCCGCAGGAGGCCAGCGTGGCCGCGATCGCGGCGAAGAATACGATTTTTTTCATCATAGCGGGGTCGTTAGACGTGTTTATAATGGATCTCAGATAATCCTTGTAACCTTTCCGCGGCCCATTCCGCGGTGACGTCGCGCTGCGGGCCGGCGAGCATCTCGTAGCCCACCATGAATTTCTTCACCGTGGCCGATCGCAGCAGGGGCGGGTAAAAATGCATATGCCAGTGCCAGCCGTCCTGCGGGCCGTCGTTGACGGGGGCCTGGTGCATGCCGGCGGAGTACGGGAAGGAGGTTTTGAACAGGTTATCGTAGCGCGTGGTGAGGCGTTTGAGGATGTCGGCCAGGTTGTGCCGCTCCTCTTTGCTGAATTCATCGATGGTCTGTACAGGGCGCTTGCTGACGATCATCGTCTCATACGGCCAAACGGCCCAGAAGGGCACCAGCGCGACAAAGTGCTCGTTCTCGCAAACCCGCCGGTGATTTTCCAGCGCCAGGTAATCCTGCAACAGCGTCCGTCCGTGTTTCTCGTAGTACGCCTTTTGTCTCGCGTCCTCTTTTTCGATCTCCACGGGCAAGTCGTTCAGCGCCCATATCTGGCCGTGCGGGTGCGGGTTGCTGCACCCCATGATTTCCCCCTTGTTTTCGAAGATCTGGATGTATTTGATGTCCTTGTTCGCCTTCAGGGCCTTAAATTCCTCCACCCAGAGGTGTACGACCTTTTCGATGTCCTCGAGCGCCATCTCCGGTAAAGTTAAGTCATGACGCGGGGAAAAACAGATCACACGGGAGGTACCGCGCTGGGTCCTGGCCACCATCAGGTCGTTCTCGTTGAAATACCCATCGGGCGTGGCCGGGAGCAGCGCGGCGAAGTCGTTGGTGAACGCGTAGCACGAGTCGTACGCGGGGTTGGTTTCGCCGTCCGCCCGTTTGTTGCCCGGGCAGAGGTAACAGGTGGGGTCGTACCTTGGCCGGTCAGGCCCCGCCGCCGCCTCGACCTTGCCCTGCCAGGGGCGTTTCATCCGGTGCGGGGACACCAGCACCCACTCCCCGGTCAGGGGATTCAACCTTTTGTGGGGGTCTTCGGTAAAGTTGATCATTGGATGGACCCTCCATTGCCGATGTTGGCGACGTATACCTTGAGGTCCTTGTTCAGCTCGGTTTTGTACGCCGTGGTCATCTTTTGCCTGAAGTCGTCTATTTTGTCCGTTTCCACCAGGTTCAGCGTACACCCGCCAAAACCACCGCCCATCATCCGCGCGCCCAGCACCGCGTTTTGCGGACGCGCTTTTTCCACCAGGAAATCCAGTTCGGGACAGCTGACTTCGTAGAGCTTGCTCAGCCCATCGTGGGTCTTATACATTTTTTCCCCAAAGGCCTTCAGGTCGTCGCGTTCCAGGTCCTCGCAGCCCTTCAGCAGGCGGTCGTTTTCTTCCACGACGTAGCGGCAGCGGTTTTTTATCAGGGGGTCGGTTATGTATTTCAGCATATCCGTGGTAACGTCTCTCAGGCTTTGCACTTCCGGGTGGCGCTGTTTTATTTCGGCCACGCCTGCCTCGCATTGCTGGCGCCGTACGTTATACTCCGAGCTCGCCAGCGAATGGTGCACGCCCGAATCGCACAGCACGAGCCGGTACCCCTCCGCGTGGAAAGGCACGTATTCGTATTGCAGCGACCGGCAGTCCAGCCGGATCACGTGTCCCTCCTTGCCAAACAGGCTGGCGAAGGGGTCCATGATCCCGACCTTTACGCCCGCAAACGCGTGCTCCGCGGCCTGCGCCGTTTGCGCCATCGTCATCCGCGGCATATTCAAATGAAAGGCTTCGTTCAGCGCGATCAGCATCGCGCACTCCACTGCCGCGGACGAGGACAGCCCCGCGCCCGCGGGCACGTCGCCCCACAGCTCCGCTTCAAAACCCGTCAGGGCCGTGCCCTTGCCGAGCAGTTGATCGACTACCCCCAACAGGTAGTTCGGCCAACCCTTATCGGTAGGGGCTATCGTGCCGAGCGTGGTTCCGTAGGTCGCATTGAAGTCCCTCGATATTAGTTTTATCTGGTCGTCGTTCCTCAGCGTCAGCCGGACATACGCCGCCTTGTCGATCGCCGCCGGCAAAACAAAACCGTTGTTGTAATCCGTGTGTTCCCCGATGAGGTTGATCCGGCCCGGGGAGCGGCTCACGATCGTTCTGTGTGTCTGCGTCATTATTTTCCTGTAAGCGTTTTGATGAGTTTTACTTCTTCCTGGCTATACGGTGTCCCGTCCTTGCGGAAAACGTCGTGGAACCAAACTTTCGGCTCCTCGCCGCCCGGCATGGGCGTATCCCAGGCGTACATGGTATTGGTCTTACCCGCGACCAGCCCCCAGTTGATGGCGGCCACATGGTTCTTTTTCAGCACCGGCATCACGTTGGTGAACAGGCTCCCGCGCGTCCGCGCCATGTATTCGGTACAGATCAGCGGGCGGCCGTATTGCTTTAAGCTGTCGATTTCGTGTTGTTGGTCCTCCGGGCTGCCGTAGTTGTGGTAGGTGATGACGTCGGAGGTTTCCAGCTGGTACTGGCCGAGCTTTTTCAGGTTGGCGTCCCAGACGCCGGCGGACAGCGGCTGGTCGGGGTTTACCGTCCGGCCCCAGGTGAAGACGCTTTTCAGGAGCGCCATGCTGCTGTCTTTGTGGTTGCCGTTGCCGGGCTCGTTGTAGACGTCCCAGAGGACGATGCGGGGATCCGTTTTGAAGGTCGTCAGTATATCGGTTACATATTGCCGAAGCATCGGGTACATCGCCGCCGAATCCTGGTGGATTTTGATGCCCGGGTCCTGCACCCAGCCGGAATTGTGGATGCCCGTCCTGGGCGCCGGTTGCTGTCCCGCGTGATACGTCGGGCTCCAGCAGTCGTCAAAAAGGACGAAGATGGTGGCGATGCCCCTCCTGTGGGCTATCGTCAGATAGGTATTTACGCGGTCCTTGAATTTTTTCGGGTCCTCCTGCCACGCCAGATGGTGCAGGAAAACGCGCATACAATTAAAGCCTATCCCCTGCGCATAACCGAGCTCCCGGTCGATCGTCGCGGTGTCGAAGGTTTCGGCCTGCCACATCTCCAGCTGGTTGATCGCGGTGCTGGGGATGAAGTTGCTGCCGCGGAGCCAGCCCCAGTGCTGGTACCAGGCGTTGGCTTTTTCTTTTGTCCATCTTTCTCTCTGGGCGTTTGCGCGGATCGCGCACGTTGTGATCAGCAAGGCTATTACGTACTTTCTCATTCTTTTACGTTGTTTGCGTCTCTTATAGTAGTGGGAAAACTTGAAATCCTTAGTCGCGCGGCGCCCATCGGGATCAGCGTGAGCGTCTCCCGCGGGCTCGTAACCGTTACCGGGCTCTGGGGGAGCACGCCCGCCAGCTTGTTGCTGTCCAGCGTCCATTCAGCTATCTGCCGGCCGGTAGTCGTTATTTCCAGCGGCGTATTTTGTTGGCTGAACGGGAAGTTGTCTTTGGGCCAGGGACGTTTTTTTATCTGGAACGTTGCCCCCGCGTCCAGGCCATAGTTCCAGGCGCTGCCGGGCAGTATCTCGTAGGCCGGCCATTTTGCGTCATCCGCCGTAGTCTGCACTTTCGAGTCGTAGATGATCGTTTTACGGCTGTCGACCTTTATGTAGTCCTCCTTGATCCTGAGCGAAAACGTCAGCGGGCCGTAGTTCACGCTCACGCTGTTCGCGTTCCGGTCCCAGGTGTGGGTCTTCACCGTCATCGGGAGCGTCAGCTCCACCTTGTCACCGGGCTTCCAGGTGCGTTCGATTTTGAAATAGCTGTCCTTTGCGCCCTTTTGCGTCACCCCGTCGATCGTTACCGTCGCGTCGTCGCACCAACCGGGGATGCGCAGGTACAGCGGGAAGGCCCCTTGGGCGTCCACGGTTATGTCGATCTTTTCATCGAACGGATAGTGCGTGTTTTCCTTGATGGTCGCCATTTGGCCCTCTCCTACTTTTACCGTTACCGTCGCGTCGCTATACAGCAGCGCCGCCACCCCGTTGTCCGGCGTCGCCATCCACAGGTGCTCCGCGTAGTACGGCCACCCCTGCGAATGGTTGTGCTGGCAGCACCGGCTGCTAAACGGGTTCATCAGCAGGAACGGCCCGTCGTTCTGTATCCCCGGCGCGTGGTTCGTCGAATCGCTCAGCACCATATTCGGCGCCGTCAGGTAGCGCAGCCCCCGGAAATCCGCCAGTACCGCCGCCGGGTAAGTATTGAAGGCAACGTCCTCGCAGTTATCGCCCCACATCGGGTCGCCCGTAATGCCCATCAGCAGCTCGTCCGACGCCATCTGCTCCACCATCCCGCAGGTCTCCACCGCCTGGTGCGGGTCGGTATGGCCGGGGCGTGCGTTTTCATCGGCCCCAAACATGCCGCCGGG
>NZ_DATJIY010000213.1:0-29424 GCF_035492835.1 Dinghuibacter sp. | reverse complement strand
TGCCAAACGTTACGCAAAAACGGGGGAAAAGAGGCACCCACCTCAGGGCCAGACACCTGTCAGGCCGATAAGCCGGAAGGCGGAGGCCGTTACTCATACTTGAGCGCCTCGATGGGTCGGGCTGTGCTCGCCCGGAGGGACTGGAGGGTAACGACCAGGACCGTGGCTCCGAGGCTGACGACAAGCGTGAGCAAATATGGCCAAAGGCCCAGGTGGATGCGGTAGGCGTAGCCCTGCAGCCACCGGCTCATGAGCCAGAGCGACAAGGGGAGCGCCAGCAGGTTGGCCAGCAGGACCCAGCGGACGAAGTCTTTGTTGAGGAGGGTGAGGATCTGACCGGTGGTGGCGCCGAGGACCTTGCGGATGGAGATTTCCTTGGTTTTGCGTTCGGCGGTATAGGCGGCCAGCGAGACCACGCCCATCACGGCCAGGATGAGGGCCATGGTCGAGAAGATACCAAAGAGAAAGCCGAAGTGCTCCTGCGACCGGAAGAGGGCGGCGAAGTGCTCGTCGAGGAAGGTGTATTGGATGGGGTAACCGGGCTCGATGTCCGACCAGGCGGCGCTGATTCGCTGAACGGTCTCGCCGGCGTGGCGGCTGTCCATCCGTATCAGGACGTAGTTCTCGCCGTTGTTACGGAGCAATTGGAAGATCATGGGGAGGATGGCGTCCTGCGGATGACCCAGGGGGAAGTCCTTGACGATACCCACGACTTCGTATTGCGTTTTGGCATGCTCGAGGAATTCGCCGGCCCGTTTGATACCCGCCATGCGCGCAAAGGTTTCGTTGACCAGGACCGAACCATTGGTATCGACCGGGTGCAGGCCGTCGAAGTCCCGGCCCTGCAGCAGGGGCAGCCCCATGGCAGCGCAGTAGTGGGCGTCTACGGCAAGGAAGTCGAGACTATACGCCCGTCCTTTATAACTATATCCATTGCTCCCGATACCTTCCCCCTGGATCTGGCTGGTACGGCTAACGACGGCGACCCCCGGGATGGCGGCCAGCCGGTCGCGGACGGAGGAAAAACGCTCGTTGGTGGTCCCCGAGTGTATCCTGACGGCCATCACCTGGCTGGCGTCATAACCCAGATCCATCTTCCGCATATAATTGGTTTGCCGGACGATGACAAAGATCCCGCTGGCGAACACGGCCGCGCAGGTAAATTGGGCCACCAGCAGGACGCGGCGGACGCGAACGCCCCTGGCGCCTCCCGAAAAATTGCCTTTAAGAACAATGGCCGGCAGGTAACCGCTCATAACCAAAGCGGGGTATAGACCTGCCATAAGGGTCGTCACCCCCACGCACAGGAACAGCTGACCGAGTAGCGACAGGGTATCCTGGCGAATCCACCCGTGGATATTCATGTCCAGCCGGGCGTTGATAAAAGGCAGCATCAGCTCCGCCAGTATGAGCGCCAGGCAGAGCGCGAGCACGCACTGGAAGAACGTTTCGGCCAGGAATTGCGCCACCAGCTGGCCACGCGCGGCGCCGATGACTTTTCGCAGACCGGTTTCCTTGGCGCGGCGGGTGGCATAGGCCACGGACAGGTTGGTAAAATTGATGGCCGCCATGACCAGGATAATCAGAACCACCAGGTAGAGGGAATCGAGGTAGCGTCCGCTCCCGTTGCCCACCCATTCGTACCTGACCGAGCTGTTCAGGTGGATGGGGTCCACCGGCTCGAACCGGAATTTCCGGTCCGATATCTCCTTGCGGTAGTCGGCAATGTCGCTGGCGGTGAACTTGTCCGTGGTATCCGCCAGGATAGCCCCCATGGCCATGTCCGCGTAGTTCTTGTCGAGCGCCGTGGCATAGGAGTAAGGAGTGGCGTGTGGGCTGCAGCGCAGGTAGACGTACGCGTTGTTGCTTGTCCAATCCAGCGAATGAAAGCCCCGCCGTATGATACAGTCAAAGGGGATATGACTCGGGTAGGCGTCCCGGTCGATCACGGCCGTTACTTTGCAAACACCGATGTCACCCATCTTCACCATCTCCCCGATAGGGTTGACGCCCTTGCCAAAAAGTGTTTCGCTCAGGACTTTGGAGAGCGCCACGGTATTGGGCTCGCGGAAAGCGGTGGACGCATCGCCATAGACCAACGGGTATTGAAACACCGAGAAAAAGGCGCTGTCTGCAAAGATGATGTTTGATTGATAGAGGCTCCTGGGCCCAACCGTAAGCAACAGCTCACCCGCATAATAATAGGAAGCGGTGGTGGCCGCCTGCACCGGAGGCAATCCCCGGACGGCGGGCGCAAAGGGGATCGGCACGAGCGCCACCGGGCCGTCGTCCTCCTGGGTCTGTACCCGGTAGACGTTTTCGTGGCCGGGGTTCCAGCGGTCATACCGCATTTCGCTATTGCGGTATAGCAGCGCCAGCAGGAACAGGGTCAGCGCGATACCCAGGCCCAGGATGTTGAGAAGCGTATAGCGGCGGTTTTTCCAGAAATTCCGCCAGGCCATCTTTATATTGAGGTTGAGCATTCTTTACGGTCTTTTAAAGGGGAGGGGTCCCGGTGAAACGGTTATTCGTACTTGAGCGCATCCACGGGATTCGCCCGGGCGGCCTTTATTGCCTGAGTGAACATAGTTCCCAGCGCGATCAGCGCCGCCGCCAGCCCGGCCCCGACCATCACCCACCAATAGACGGGAATGCGGTAGGCAAAGGCCTGCAGCCAGCGATCCATCGCCCACCAGGCGATGGGAGCGGCGATCAGCGCGGCCAGCACCACGAGCTGGAGCAGGTCCCCCGCCAACAGCTGGAGGATGTGCCTGTCGCCCGCGCCGAGGACCTTGCGGATGCCGATCTCTTTAATCCGGCGGGAAGCCGAAAAGCTCACCAGCCCGAACAACCCAAGACAAGCCAGGATCACGGCCAGGACCGTAAAGCTCAGGAGTACCGTTCCCTGGCGCCGCTCGTTCTCGTATTGTTGAGAGAAGTTCTGGTCCAGGAAGTGGTATTCCACCGTGCCGGAGTTGTCAAAAGACTGATAGGTCTTTTCCAGGTAGTCCATGGCCGCGGGTATGTGCCCCTTGGCCAGCCGGACATAGACGTTGTCCATGTCGTTCACGTCCTGCGGCAGATAAATCGCCAGCGGGTCGAGAGTATGCTGGAGGGAATAGATGTTGAAGTCACGCGTAACCCCCACCACGTGGGCAACGCGCCGGTGGCCAGATTCATCGAGCCAGTACGCGATCCTTTTCCCGATAGGGTCCGCCCAGCCCGCCTGGCGGACAAAGGCCTCGTTGACCAGCACCCCGTCGGCGCTGTCGCTGGGATTCGAAAGGGAGAAGTTCCGGCCCTCAAGCAGACCGATCTGCATCGTCGACAGAAAATTATGGTCTACCAACAGGAGGTTCCCCATCATCGATCCGCGCTGGGCCTCCCCTTCCTTTTCGTAGTGGTAGTTCCGGCCGCCGATGTTGTTGTTGCCGATCGGATTGCTGGCGCCCGAGACGCTTTCGATCAGGGGATTTTCCAGGAGCTTGGTCCTCAGCGCGGCGAACTGGTTGCGCACGGCGTGGCTGTGGATGTGGAACGTAACCGTCTGGTCCTTGTTAAAACCCAGATCCGCCGTGCCCATATACCGCAGCTGGAGATAGACCAGGCTGGAGGCCGAAATCATGGCAATGGTAATCACGAATTGGAAGGTCACCAATGATTTCCGGAGCAGCGTGCCCCCCTTTTGGCTTCCCAGTTCGCCCTTCAGCGAACGCAGAATGTTGAAACCGGAGAGAAAAAGCGCGGGATACGCCCCGGCGCCTATCCCCAGCAATAGCGCGAATCCGACGATCAATAGTATGATATTACCCACGCCCAACCGTAGCAGGGAGAGGTCTTTGGCCGCCATGTGGTTGAACAGCGGTAGCAGCAGCTCCAGCAACAACAACCCCAAAAAGGCCGCGACCAGCGTAATGATCACCGACTCTGCCAGGAACAGCCCCACGAGCACGCCCCTGGGCGAACCGATCGCCTTGCGCACCCCGACCTCTTTTACCCGTAGCGAGGACCGCGCGGTCGAAAGGTTCATATAGTTGATTACCGCGATCAACAATATCAGCAGGGCCGCCGCTATGAAGACATAGACATCCCGGATATTTCCGTTCCGGCCCATTTCGAAGCTGAGCTGGGAATGGAGGTGGATGGACTCGATCGGTTGGAGCTCCATCCGGTATTTGATGTTCCCCCCCGAGCGGGTGATTATCATCGGCGCAAAGGTCCGCGCGATCGTGGCCTCCGCCTGCCGGTAGTCGGCGCCGGGCTTTAGCAGCAGGTAGGTGTATATATCAAAATTCTGCCAGGTCTGTGAATCATCCTGGTGGGGATAGGGCCGTAGCGCGCTAAAGGAAAAGTGGCTATTGGTGGGCATGTCCTGCATCACCGCGGTGATGATGACCAGGCTGTGGTCACCGATACGGACCGTCTTGCCTATAGCCGCCTGGATGCTCCCAAAAAGTTTTTCCGCCAGGGTTTGCGTCACGACCATCCCATCGGGGTTCGCCAAAGCGGTCGATAGACTCCCGGCCAGTAACTTATAAGGGAATACGGTAAAAAAGCAGCTGTCGACCGCCGCCACGTCGCCGACGTCAAAGTGCTTCTCCCCCACAGTCATGACGCCGCCCGCATTATTGTCTACCCGGGTGATGGCCTCGACCTGGGGCAGCATCGACTGGAGCGCCGCGGCAAAGGGACGGGAGGAGGTGGCCGTTTCCTGGTGACCGCCATCCCAGTCCGAATAATTCACCGCCCGGTAGACCCGGTTGGACGTGGGCAGGGCCCGGTCATAACTGAGCTCGTCGCCCACATAAAGGGCGATGGCCCAGAACGCCGCCAGGCCAATGGCCAGACCACCGATATTGGTCAGCGAAAAGGTCCGGTATTTCAGGAGGTTCCTCCAGGCCGTGGTGAAGTAGTGCTGTAGCATACGACAAGATTTACTCGGTTCTAAGACTTTGTATAGGATTGGCAAGGGCCGCCCGGATGGCCTTATAGCCTACGGTCGCCCAGGCTATGACCAGCGAGCCGCCGATGGACAAGGCGAATATACCCCAGCCCATGTTGGCCCGGTAAAAAAACCCGTTCAACCACTGGCGCATGACATAATAACCCAGGGGCGCCGCCACCAGGAACGCGATAACGACCAGGATGGTGAATTCCCGGGAGAACAACACGACGATACCCCGGACGGAAGCGCCCAACACCTTTCGGATGCCCACCTCTTTCGTACGTTGGACCGCCATGAAGGAGACGAGGCCGTACAGGCCCAGACAGGAAATAAAGATCGCTATGCCCGCGAAGAAATGAAAGAGCTTCGAGGTTTGCTCCTCATCCTCGTAATATTGCGCCATATCCTCGTCCAGGAAGACGGAGTGATACATGAATGCGGGGTAGACGCTTTCCCAGTCGGCCTGGATGCGCTTCATCGTGGCGCCGATCCGGTTGGGATCCAACCGTACGGCGAGCTCATAAAAAACGCTCGCCGTGGTGGACATCGCCATGGGGCTCAGTTCCTGTTGGAGCGAGGTGCTGTGGAAATCCCGGACGACCCCGACGATCGGGACGGCCTTTTTACCCACGTGTATGACCTTACCCAGGATTTCAGTCGGGTGGGTAAAACCAAGCTTGCGGACCGCTGTCTCGTTGAGCACGTATTCCCGGGCGGTGTCGGAGGGATAGGGGAGGCGTCCCGCCACCAAGTCGATATGAAAGGTCCGGTAGTAGTCGGTATCGGTCATGCGCATGGCGAGGCTCCAGGTTTCCGGCTGGGGCCGGTTTTCAAACGTAAAACCGTTGTCCCATACCCACCCCGAGGACGGCGCGGTCGAACAAAGGCTCGCGTCCACCACGCCGGGTTCCCTTTTTATCAGTTGCTTCAGGTATTCGTGTTTCTGCTGGCTGAGGCTGTCGGATGGGATGTCGACCATGGCGACGGCGTTCTTGTCGAAACCCAGCGGGATGGTGTCGAAATAGTTCATTTGCTTAACCACCACGAGCGTCCCGATGACGAGCACCTGGGCAATCGCGAACTGGAACACCACGAGCACCCGGCGGAGCGGCAGACCGCCCACGGTCTTTGGCGTGATGCGGCTCTTGATGGCCTCGACGGGGTTGAACCGGCTCAGCACGAGACCGGGGTAAAACCCGCTGAGGAAGGTGATGACGACAAACGCCGCCGCCACGAACAACAAGATCGACGGATACCGCCACACGTTCAGGCTCAGCGGCAATTCCAGGATCTTGCCCATCCACGACGCCCCGATCTCCGCCAGGATACACCCCAGCACCACCGCCGTGAAGCTGATCATCGCGGTTTCGCCCAAGAACTGCCGGACAAGCGAGCCCTTGCTGCTCCCCAGCACCTTCCTGACGCCGATTTCCTTCGAGCGGCTGACGGACTGCGCGGTCGCCAGGTTGATGAAGTTGACACACGCCACCAGCAACAAAAACAGACCGATCAGTGCCAGGGCCCAAAGCCGGGAGGGCGGGAAGGTTCCATATGAATAGGTATTCACACCGGGACGCGTATCGAAGTGCATCCGGCTCAGCGGCTGGAATTCGATGGTGGAGTGGTATATCGACTTGTCCTCCCCCACGAAGTGCAGTTTGTCGAACGCGGGAATCCGCGTGTTCACGTTTTGTATGGTCTGCCCCGGCGCCAGCAGCGCGTAGCAATTGGAGGTGCTGTTCACGTCGTGCCAGTCGTCCTCGTGGTGTCGGTTAAAGGATGCGTAAGACAATGCAATACTGACGGGAACGTCGGTATTGTCGACGTGATCCTTCATGACGCCCGTGACGACAAATGGATGGGTATGGTTCAGGATCACGGTTTTGCCGATGGCGTCCTGCCAGTTCCCGAACCATTTTTCGGCCACCGCTTGCTCGATGGCCATGGTATTGGGGTCATTTAAAGACGACGGGTCCCCCGCCAGCCAGGGAAAATCGAATATGCGGAAAAGGCCGGGCTCGGTATACAATACCCTGCCCTCGGCTACGAACTTTTTGTCGGGCACGCCCTTACCCGGGATGGTAAACTGACCGCCGCCCACCGACCATGTCGCCGCCACTTCCGAGAATTGGGGCATATCCGACCGTATCGCCGGGGTCATGGGGATGGGCACGCCTGATGAATATTGCATGCCCTCGGGTCCGCCCTTCCAGGCCGAGAGCACCCGGTAAATACGGTCTTTCTTACTGTGGAAAGTATCGAAGCTCAGCTCGTACCGGATGATCAGGAAGAGCACCATGCAGGCCCCCAGTCCCACGGAAAGACCGAGGACGTTGAGGAAAGTGAACGTCTTTTTGCGCCAAAGCGCGCGCAGCGCAGTCTTGATGTAATTGCGGATCATGGCTATTCGTATTTAAGGGCTTTTACGGGATCGGCCAGGGCGGCGCGCAGGGCGCGGTAACCCACCGTGACCCAGGCAACCAGGATGGAGCTCCCCATCACCCAGACGAAGACGTCCCAGCCGATGGTGATCCGGTTGGCGAAGTTAGCCAGGGCCATATGCATCAGCCAATAACCAACCGGCGCAGCCACGAGGAACGCGAGGCCGATCAACAGGGTAAATTCCCGGGAGAACAAAACCAGGATACTTTGGACGGAGGCGCCAAGGACTTTGCGGATACCCACCTCTTTTGTCTTTTGGACCACCATAAAGGAGACCAGTCCGTACAAACCCAGACAAGACACGATCAGGGCAATCGATGCGAAAATCCGTATCAGCTTTTCCATCGCGCTCAACAAGGTGAAATATTTGGCGACGTTTTCGTCCATGAAATGCTGTTCATACGCATATCCCGGGAAGGCGTCCTTCCACTGCTTCTGAACGGCGGCCATCACCCGCCCGCCCTGTCGCGGATCGAACCGGATGGCTATGTATTGGTAGTAGCTCAGGTTGGTCGACAACATCAGGGGCGGGATTGCGCTCATCGGGGCCGAGCTGCTGAAATCCTTCATTACGCCTACGATAGGAAAGCTTCCGCCCATGACGTCGATCTTCCTGCCGAGTATACCGGAGGCGTCCTTGAAACCCAGCTGGCGAGCCGCGGTCTCGTTAACCAGGACTTCGCGCATCGTGTCGCTGGCAAACGGCAACCGGCCAGCCGCCAGTCCGAGGTGGAACGTACGGAAGTACGCCGTGTCCGCAAAACGGATCACGATACCAAAGTCGGGCATTTTAGTCTCGAAGGTGAAGCTGGTCGTCATCGTCCGGCGGGCGGAGGGTGCATCCAGGCACAAACTGACCGACTGCACACCGGGAATGGCTTCCATCTGCCGTTGTGTATACGGGAACCGGGTTTGACTGAGGCTGTCCGTGGGTAGGTTCACCAACGCCACCGACTCCTTGTCAAAACCCAACGGCATATTCTTCAGGAAGTGTATCTGCTCCATGATCACGATCGACCCCACCATCAGCAGCTGGGCTATCAGGAATTGGAATACGACCAGCCCGCGGCGCAGGAAACGACCCCGCGCATTCCCCGTCGCCGAGGCGTTCCGGATCGCGCGGATGGGGTTGAGCCCGGAAACGACGAGGGCAGGGTAGAGTCCGGCCAGCAGGGTCACCGCTATCCCCATGAGCAAAATGAAGACCAGGATGGAGGGGTGATCCGATATGTTCAGGTAGATGGGTTCGTTCAGCAGCTGCCGGAAATAGGGAAGGGACAGCTCCGCCATGATACAGGCTAAAAGGAGCGACAGGAAAACGATCACGCCGGTCTCGCCGAGGAATTGGGCCGCCAGCGATTTGCGGGAGCTGCCCAGCACCTTGCGCACCCCTATCTCCTTGGAGCGCTGGACCGACTGCGCGGTAGCCAGGTTGATGAAGTTGATGCACGCGATCAGCACCAGGAAGGCGCCGACAAGACCCAGCCCCCACAAAAGCCCGGGAGGCGTTATCTTACCGGTATTAGTACCGAGCCGGGGGTCATAGTGGACCTGGCTCAACGGTTGAAAGGCAAAGGATTCTTTTTCACCCGGACCTTTATTGTCATAGAACCTGGCGGCAAACGCGTCGATACTACGCTCAACCTGTTCGATATGCTGTCCTTTGCCCAGGAGGGCGTAACAATTGAAGTTCCCCATCCAGTTGTGCCAGTTGGTGCCGGTGCGGCCGGCATACGTTGCGTACGAAACGGCGATCCGTATCGCCAGGTCGGTATTGTCCGGGGGATCGGTCATCACCCCGGTTACGGTCAGGGGCGTGCTGCGGTCCATCTGGACGACTTTGCCCATAGCCGCATCGGAGCTTCCAAACCAGTTCCGCGCCACGGAAGCGTCGATCGCCACGGTGTTGGGCTCCGACAGCGACGCAGGGTCACCCGCGAGCCAGGGCTGGTCGAAAATCCCGAAAATGGCCGGCTCCACGTAGGTGACGCCCGCGTTTTCCTTGACCATCAGGTCCTCCTGACCCGGCCGGGTAATGGTGAACTGTGGGTTGATGATCCCGAAGGTGCAGGCCACCTTTTCCAGCTGTGGGAAGGACTGCCGGAGCTCCGGCGCCAGCGGAACCGGCACGCCCTGGTACAGGTGGTCGCCCTCCGGACCGCCGAACGAATGGGTAACGACCCGATAGATCCGGTCCTTTTTGGCGTGGTAGGTATCGAAGCTCAGCTCGAACCGGATGATCAGGAAGAGCACGAGGGCGGCCCCTATCCCCACGGAAAGACCGAGGATATTGAGGAGGGAAAACCCCCGTTTGCGCCAGAGCGAGCGCAACGCTATTTTGAAGTAATTGCGGATCATAGTCTATTCGTATTTAAGGGCTTTTACGGGATCAGCCAGGGCGGCGCGCAGCGCACGGTAGCCCACGGTCGCCCAGGCAATGATGATGGATAACAGGATGGACAGCGCAAACACCATCCAGCCGATGGGGGCGCGGAAGTAGAACTTGTGCAGCCACCCGTTCATGAAATAATAACCCAGCGGCGCAGCCACCACGAACGCAATGCCTATCAGCAGGGTGAACTCCCTGGAGAAGAGCAGGACGATACTTTGCACCGATGCCCCCAGCACCTTCCGGATGCCTACCTCCTTGGTGCGTTGCGTCGCCATAAAGGAGACGAGACCGTATAGCCCCAGGCAGGAAATAAAGATTGCCAGCAGGGAAAAGAGCTGGAACAGGTGGGCGGCGACCTGGCTGGGCTTATAGTAGCCCTCGATGTCGGTGTCGAAGAAGGAATAGGAAAACACCTCGTTGGGGTAAACCGACTGGTAGACCTTTCTGATGCGGTCGAGGGTTTCGCCCGTATGGGCGGCGTCCAGGTGGATCGCGACCTGTTCGTACCGGAAGGCCAGGGGCGCTACCATCACCGCGTCGATGGAATCTTTCAGCGGGCGGTCGTGGAATTCACGCACCACGCCGACGATGAGATGGCCGGGGCCATTGCCGTTGCCAAAGAAAATCTGGTTGCCGACGGCATCCGAAGGTTTGTGGAAGCCGAGCAAACGCGTGGCGGTTTCGTTGAGGGTGAGCTCCCTCAGCGTATCGCTGTTGTCGGGATAGCGACCGGCCAGCAGCCTCATCCCAAAGGTTGACAAATAGTCGTTGTCCCCGAAGCGCATACCCAACGACCAGTCCCGGGCCTCGGTTTCACCCTGCAGCCGGATCGACGTGAACCAGCCGCCGTCCTCCGAAGGAGGTCCGTCGCAAAAGGCGGCCTCCCGAACCCCGGGTATCCGCAGGACTTCGTTTTTCAAAACGCCGTATTTCGCCCTGGCGGAATCCGTGCCGGGTATGCCGACCATGGCGATTTGGTCCGGCTTAAAACCCAATGGCTGGTCACGCATGAATTTCATTTGCCGGACGACTACCAGCGTACCGATGATCAGCAGCTGGGCCGCGACGAACTGTACCACGACGAGTCCCCGTCTCAGAGAAATGCCGCCGATCCTGCCGGTGGTGATCTTGTTCTTGATCGCCTCGATCGGGTCAAAACCAGACAGGACCAGGGCGGGGTAAGCGCCGGAAAGGAATATGACCGCGATAGCGATGACCGTCATGAAAACGCCGATCGACGGATGCTTCCACCAATTAAAGGACAGACCGGGTTTGCCCACCATCGCCCTGAGCGAAGGCAGACACAGCTCCAGGACGATACATGCTAATACCAGCGCGATACCCACGAGCACCGCGGTCTCCAGGAAGAACTGCCGCAGGAGTTGAGCGCGACTGCTCCCCAGGACCTTGCGCACGCCCACCTCGCGCGAGCGGTTGACCGCGTAGGCGGTGGACAGGTTGACGAAGTTGATACAGGCTACCCCGATCAGGAACAGCCCGATGACCGCCAGCGCCCAAAGGTCGCTGGTGGTTAGACCCCCGGGTCCGTAGTTGCCGTCCTTCTCGTCGAAGTGCACCGCGCTGAGCGGCTGCCAGTTCGCGTGCATGTTGCCGTTGTTCCCGTTGGCCGCGGCGAAATGACGGGTGGAAAAGTCTTTCAGCCGTGACGACACCGCAGCTGTATCCGTGCCTTGACGCAAAAGGACGAACACCGAAGAAGAAGACGTAATACCCCCCCAATTCCGACCATCGGTCAACTCCGCGAGGTTCCGGGAATGCCAGTCTTCGTATGAAAGGATCACGTTCATCGGCACGTCCGTGTTGGCGGGGGGATCCTCGACGATCCCGGTGATCTTGAACGGTCGGTGGCTCTGGCCCGTGATCACCGTCTTACCCATGGCGTCCTGCCATCGGCCAAACCATTTCTTCGCGGTGCTTTGGCTGATAGCCATCGTCCGGGGTTCCTTTAGCGCGGTTTCAGGTCGTCCGGCGAGCCACCGGACGTCGAACATGCGGAAAAACTCGGGACCGGCGAAAAAGACGTTGTCCTCCTGACCCATCTTAAACCGCTTCTCGTCCGAGACGATAAAAGGTATGTCATTCACTTGGTAGATATGCGCCACGGCCTCGAACTCGGGGAACTCGGCCCGCAGGGCGTCGGGCTCCGGCAAGGGGATCGACGCGTGGGTGACGAGGGTCCCGTCTTTCTGGTTGTACTGCGTGAGCATCCGGTAAATCCGTTTGCCTTTGGTGTGGTACGCGTCGAAGCTCAGCTCGTTGGTGACCACGATAAAGATCGCGGTCGCCGCGGCAATCCCCACGGCCAGGCCGCCGATGTTGAGGAGAGAGAGCGTCCTTTTCCTCCACAGGCTCCGAAAGGTTACTTTCCATTCGTGTTGTTGCATGGCTATGGTTTTATTCGTATTTGAGGGCTTTGACGGGATCGGCCAGGGCGGCGCGCAGGGCGCGGTAACCCACGGTCGCCCAGGCGATCAGGATGGACAACGCGATGGCGGCCACAAAGACCTCCCAGCCGATCGGCGTCCGGTAGTAAAAGCCGTTCAGCCACTGGTGCATGAAGTAATACCCGAGCGGCGCCGAGATCAGGAATGCGATGCCGACCAGCAGCGTGAACTCCCTGGAGAACAGGAAGACGATGCTCTGAACCGAGGCGCCGAGCACCTTCCGGATCCCGACCTCCTTTGTCTTTTGTGCGGCCATATACGAGACCAACCCGTACAACCCCAGGACCGAAATAAGGATCGCCAGTATGGCAAACAGCCGGAACAGCTTGCCCGCCGTGGCTTCCGTGTGATAGTTGTCCATCAGGACGTCGTCATAAAATGTTGGGTCGAATACGTGCTCGGGGAAAACCTCGCCATAGACCGCACCCACGGACTGCAGACCGGCTTCGGGGTGCTGCGGGTCGAAACGAACCGCCAGCAGGTTGTAGCCCTTGGTGGCGGGTGCGACGACCAACGGACGGATCCCCTGCAGGTCGTTGAGCGGTTTGTCGTTAAAATCCTTGATCACACCCACGATCGGGAGGTGCCTGCCCACTCCGCCCAAACGGAGCTCCCGGCCGATCGCCTCTTCATCGGAGTGAAGCCCGAACATTTTTACGGCGGTTTCGTTCACGACGACCTCGCGTATCGTATCTGACGGATAGGCTTGTCGTCCGGCAGCCATTTGCATGTGGAACGTACGGATATAGTCGGTATCGGCATAGCGCACCATGATGGAGGTACCCTCCGGCTGCGGCCGGGTGTCGAAAAATACGTCGGTGTTCCAGGAGTCCTCGGTCGACGGCGGGCTATCCGCCAGGGTGGCCGATAAGACGCCGGGAAGGTGGCTGACTTTTTCTTTGAAATACAGGTATCGCCCGACGCCTACGCTATCGGACGGCAACCCGACCAGGGCAATGGCTTTCCGGTCGAAACCCATGGGGCGATTGCGATATAATGTCATTTGCTTGATCACCACGAGGGTGCCGATGATCAGCAGCTGGGCTATGACGAATTGCAGCACGACCAAGCCCCGCCGCAGGGAAATGCTACCCCGGCCGGCGGTGTGCAGCTTGCTTTTTATGGCATCCACCGGGTCAAAGCCGGCCAGTACCAGCCCCGGGTAAAAACCCGCCAGGAAGGTCACCACCACCCCGGTTCCCAACAGGAAAAGCAAGGCCAGCGGCACCTGGAAAAGCGTCAGCGTCAGCTCCCGGTTAGCCAACCGGCCAACCGCGGGTAGAAAAAGCTCGGTAAGGATACACGCCAGGACCATGGCGACCAGCGTCAGGAGCGCGGTTTCCATGAAGAACTGGGTAAGGAGCTGGCGCTGGTTGCTCCCCAGTACCTTCCGGACGCCGATCTCCTTGGAGCGGGCCGTGGACTGGGCGGTGGACAGGTTCACGAAATTGATACACGCCACGACGACCAGGAATAACCCGATCAGCCCCAGCGCCCACAGCTCGCTATTGGAAAGGTTGGGGTCGCCATACCGGTCGCGGTCGTCGGCGTGCATGATCTTGAAGGGGACGAGCACGTTAGTGGTGACGGCTGAACCTTCGCCATCGGTCTGGGCGTAATTTTTCCTGGAGAAGGCGGGCAGACCGGCCTCGATCGTTTTGGGGTCCTGGCCCGGGTGGAGGAGGACAAAACACTCCGACGAGCTTCCCATCGAGCCCCACGTCGTGGGTGACGCGAAATCGGCCCGGTTCAGGACGCGGAAAGTGGCATAAGAGATCGCAATCTTCAACTGGATGTCCGTATTGGCGGGGGGATCCTGGAGCACACCGGTGATAGCCACCGGGAAACGGTCGTCTCCAAACAGCACCGTCTGGCCAACCGCCTTGTGCCAGTCGCCAAACCATTTATCCGCCATGGACTTGCTGACCGCCATCGTATAGGGGTCCTTCAGCGCGGTCGCCGGGCTGCCCTGTAGCCAGGGGAAGTCGAGGATATCGAAAAATGACGGCTCTATATAAAAGACGCCGTTCGGCTCCTTGTATTGCCGGTTTGTTCCCGTGTGGGGGATCGAAAATTGGGCGGCTCCGATCCTCCAGGTGGCGGCAACCGCCTCCACCGAAGGGAAAGTCAGCCGGAAGGCGTCCGGTGCAAGAATGGTGGTCACCCCATAGTGCTGCACGTCACCCGACCGTAGCTTGAGGTCGGTGACGAGACGATACGCACGGTCCCTTTTGGAATGGAATGTATCGAAGCTCTGTTCGTTACGAACGACCAGGAAGATGATGAGGGCGCAGCCCATACCCACCGCGAGCCCGAGGATGTTCAGGAAGGCGAAGGTCTTTTTGCGCCAGAGCGCGCGGACGGCTATTTTGAGGTAGTTTCGGATCATGGCTATTCGTATTTGAGTGCTTTGACAGGATCGGTCAGCGCGGCGCGCACCGCCCGGTAACCCACCGTCGCCCAGGCGATCACGATGGAAGCGGCGATGGCCAGCGCGAAGATGTCCCAGCTGATGTTTGTCCTGAAATAATAGGTTTGCAGCCACTGGTGCATCACGTAGTACCCCACCGGCGCCGCCAGCGCAAAGGCCGACGCCACCAATATGGTGAATTCCTTCGAAAACAGGTATACGATGCTTTGCACCGAAGCGCCCAATACCTTACGGATACCGACCTCTTTTGTCTTCTGGGCCGCCATGAAGGAAACCAGGCCGTAGAGACCCAAACAGGAGATAAAGATGGCGAGCGCGGCGAACACCTTGAAGAGCGTCCCGGCTTTGACTTCGTTCTGGTAGTAGTCCTGTATCTGGCGGTCCAGGAAATGGGCGTCATAAATACGTTCCGGGAAGGTCTTCTCATACAGCGACCGTATTTTGGGCATCACCTGCCCGATCTTGTCCGCGTCGATCCGGACGCCCATTTCATAGTACTGACTTTTGTCGGTCATCAGGAGCATCGGTTTGATCCGGTCTATCATCGACGTCGTCACGAAGTCGCGGGCGACGCCCACTACCGTCATCCTGGCGTTGTTGTCGTAGGGGACCCGGATAGTTTTACCCAGGATATCGTCATCGGAGCGCAGCCCCAGTTCGCGGACGACGGCTTGGTTGACGACCGTTTCACGGATGGTGTCTGACGGATACGGCGCCCGGCCCGCTGCCAGGGGAATATGATAGGTCGACAGATAATCGGCTTCGCCGAATTTGTAAATGACCTCGAAGCCCTCCTGCACCACATGCGTATCGTATATAAATCCGCTGGACCATATCGAATTGGTGGCGGGAGCGCCGTTGGAAAAACTGGCCGCTTCGACGCCGGGAATCTGGAGCACGTCGTTTTTGAAACCGGGCAGACGCTGATTGGCGAAGGGTACGTACATTTCGGCGATGGCATTCCTGTCAAAACCCATCGGGCGACTGTTGAAATAGTGCAGCTGCCGGAGCACCACCAGGGTGCAGATGATCAGCAATTGGGCCGTGACGAACTGGAAAGCCACCAGGCCGCGTCGTAGCGAAATACCGCCAACCGTGCGGCTGGTAATTTTGTTTTTCAACGCCCCGATAGGGTTGAAACCCGCCATGACCATGCCCGGGTACAGACCCGCCAGGCAGGTCACCACCAAGATCGTCGTCAGCAGGAACACCAGCGTCGCCGGCGCAAAAAGGGCGTTCCATCCAATCTGCTCGCCGAGCAGCCGGCAAACCGGCCCCAGGGCCAGCTCGGCCAGGACGCACCCGATCAGGGCGCTGCACAGCACGAGGAGGGCGGTTTCGGTCATAAAGCGCGCCAGCAGCTGGTTCCGGTTGCTCCCCAGGACTTTCCGGACGCCGATTTCACGGGCGCGGTTGACCGAAAGCGCGGTGGCGAGGTTGATGAAGTTTATACAGGCCACCAGCAACAGAAAGCAACCGATGAGGACCAGCGCGATCAGGTTGGTGTACGACAAGCCGTCCGGCCCGGGGCGGCCCAGCCGGGTGTCGAAGTGCATCTCGGAAAGGGGCTGGAAAAAACTGGAGTCCCGGCTGTCGGAGTGTTCGAAGAGCGGTGTATAGTGTTTGGCTACGAATGCCGGCAGGCGCCGGTTCATGGAGGCGATCGTCGCCCCTTGTTTTAACAGGAAATAACACTGGACGCTGCTGCTAAAATTGTCCCAGCTGCCCGGCTCGGTGAACGTACCCGGACGGTCGTTGCGGTACGTGGCGAACGACAGGGCGATCTTTATGGGCACGTCCGTATTGGCGGGAGGGTCCGCCATGATACCCGTGATACGGAAGGGTCGACGGTTGTCATTCATCAGGACCGTCTTGCCGATGGCGTCCTGCCACCGCCCGAACCAGGTCTCCGCGGTCGTCCGGGAAATGGCCATGGTTTGTATATCGTTCAGCGCGGTTTTGGGGTTGCCCTCGATCCAGGGCATGTCAAAGATTTCAAAAACGGCGGGGTCGACGAAATCGGCGTCGATCTGGAATTTTTTCTCGGTGGCGCCCGGGATAGTCACCTGCATCCCTTGCCGGATCACGTCGCCGGCGGCCTCTACTTCGGGGAATTCCGCCCTAAGTCCATCCACCAGGGGCGGGGGGGCGTTCCCGTCGAAGTCGGTGGTCCCGTTCCGGTAGGTCTCGGTACTGACCACCCGGTATATCCGGTCCAGCTTGCTGTGGTACCGGTCGATACTCAGCTCGTTGCGGACAAGCAGGAAGAGTACCAGCGCGGAACCGATCCCAACCCCCAGACCCAGCACGTTCAGGAGGGCGAATTCCTTTTGGCGGCGGAGTGTCCTGAAGAATTTATTCATACTTCAGGGCTTTGACCGGGTCGGCCACGGCGGCCTTCCAGGCTTGTATGGAAACGGTGACAAGGGTGCACAGGAGGGTCAGCGCGACGGTGCCCGCAAAGGCATACCACGGCATGCCGTCCTGGTAGGCGAAACTTTGGAGCCATTGTCGTCCCAGCACCCAAATTACCGGGAGGGCGATGGCGTTGGCGACCAGTACCAGGATCAGGAAGTCCCGGCTGAGGAGGGTGATGACGCCGTTCACGGAAGCGCCCAGGACCTTCCGGATACCGATCTCCTTAGTACGCTGCAGCGCGATAAAGGCGCTCAGCACGAAGATGCCAAGGAGCGCGATCAACAGAGTAAGGCTGGAAAAGGCGGTGAACAGGGTGTCCATCTCCCGGTATTTCTGGTACATCCGGTTGAATTGCTCGTCCAGGAAGTGGTATTCCAGGGGGAAACCGGGTTCTATTTCTTTCCAGGCGGCCGTCAGTTGCTTGATGGTCAGGGGCAGGTTGGTTCCGTCCACTTTCAGGATGACGTGCGTACAGGGGTTGGTATTGTCCGATTCGATCTGGTAGACGGTTGGCTCCGCGGCCCTTTCAAAACCCCGCTGGTTGATGTCGCCTACGATACCGACGATCGTCATCTTGTTGAGCCAGGGATGGCCGAGGACCGGCGTTTTATAGTGTCTGAGGGCGGTTTCGTTCAGGATGAGCGAATTGGAATCGAGGCCATAAGAGCTATTGAAGAACCGGCCCTTTTTCAATTGCATACCCATGGCTTCGAAATAATCATAGCCTACGGTCACTACGTCCAAGCCATCCACGTGTTCACCTTGTACGTCCGAACCGATGACCTGCATTTCCTTGTCCCCTGGCAGGTAGTTGACCTTGCTGACGATCCTGACGCCCGGCAGGGACGACAGGCGGTTTTTGGTTTCTTCCCAGTGTTGGGCCACGCTCGTATGCACCTCGGCCACGATTACCTGCTCCTTGTGAAAACCGGGATCCAGCCGCTCCATGTATTGTTCCTGGTGGTGAATGACCAGGAGCGACCCGACGGCCAGGGCTGCAAAGGCGAACTGTACGATGAGGAGCATCTTCCGGATCATCGCGCCGCGTCCCTTACCCTGATATTCGCCCTTCATCACCCGGACCGGTTCCAGCCCGCTGATGTGGTAGGCTACAAATCCGCCGCTGGCGCCGATGACCAAGACCCCGATGGCCAGGGCGACCCAGAGGTTCTTCCAGGCGCCGCCGTCGAACAGGTGAAGCTTCACACCGAGGAGGCTGCCCAGCGAGGGTAGGAACAGCTCCGCGATGACGAGGCCCAGCACCAGGCCGACCAGCACCTGGAGCGTCGTCTCCAACAGGTAATAGAGCGCGAGGCTATACCGCTGCGCGCCGAGCACCTTGCGCATCCCCGTCTCCCTGGACCGGCGGATCGACTGGGTGATATTGAAGTTCGTAAAGTTGATACAGGCGATGACGAGCAACAACAAGGCTATCCCGATCAACAAACGCAGCATCTTCGCATCCCCATGGAGGACAAAGTCATTGTGGATGTCGGTGCGGAAGTATAGATCCGTCAAAGGGATCAGCTTGAATCGTTGTTTGGCGGCGGAGGCATTGTCGTCCTTCATCTCGGGCAACCGGTTCACTTCCTGGCTGATTCGGCTTTCCAGGCGTTTGATGTCGGTCCCGGGACGAACGGCGATGTAGGAGTAGAAGTTCCAGTTGAACCATCCGTCCCCCTTGCTGTTGAGCTTGTGAACGATGTCGGCCTGGAAGTGCGTGGGTGTCGATGGCGTTCTAAAGACGCCCGAAACGATGACGGGGTTTTTGGCTTGCCAGTAAATAACCTTTCCGATGGCCGGCTTATCCCCAAAAAGTTTTTTAGCCACGAGGTCGCTGATGACGACCATGTTGGTTTCTTTCAGGGCCGACGCCGTATCGCCTTCGATCAGCGTATAGGGAAATAAGCGGAAAAAGGTGGAGTCCACGCCTTGCACGTGGTCCACATACACGCTCTTGTCTCCGTTGACGACGAGCCGCTTGCCCATTTCCCAATAGTGAAAGCGGGAATAGTCCGTGATCTCGGGCAGCCGATCCTTCAGGATAGGCGCGAGCTCGCCCACCATCGATGCGCCGATGTCCCCGTTCGGGTCGACCCGCAGCAAGCGGTACACATTGGCTGCCCGGGGGTTCCAATGGTCGTAGCTGCGCTCATAGAACACATACAACATGATCAGGATACAACCCGCCAGGCTGATGGACAGCCCGAGCACGTTGACCAATGAAAATCCCCTGTACTTCCAGAGGTTGCGGAGGGCGATGCGCAGGTTGGTTGCAAACATGGCTATTAGATTGGTTCGGCGATTTTTTCCTTGTTAATCCTCTCGGTGACGATCTGGCCGTCTTTCATATATACGATCCGTTTGGAAAAACTGGCGTCGTGGGAGGAGTGGGTGACCATGATGACGGTGGTGCCGCCCTCATTCAATTCGCACAGGATTTCCATGACCTCGTTCCCGTTGAAGCTGTCCAGGTTTCCCGTGGGTTCATCCGCGAGGATGAGGTTGGGGCGGTTGATAAGCGCCCGGCCAACGGCGACCCGTTGCTGTTGCCCGCCCGACAACTGTTGCGGGAAGTGCGCGCTCCGGTGGCCCAGGTTCATCCGTTTCAGCATGTCGTTCACCCGTTGTTTGCGTTCGGAGGAAGGTACGCCCGCATAGATCAGGGGCAGCTCGACGTTCTCGTATACCGTCAGCTCGTCGATCAGGTTAAAACTCTGGAAGACGAAGCCGATGTTGAGTTTCCGGAATTTCGACCGGTCACGTTCATTTAGTTTCAATGGTTCGGTACCGTTGAATTCGTATGTACCGTTTTCCGGCATATCAAGCAAACCCAGCACGTTGAGCAGCGTACTTTTTCCACAACCGGAAGGCCCCATAATGCTTACGAACTCCCCTGGTTCCACGGAGAAAGACACGCCCTGAAGGGCGGTCGTTTCTACCTCTTCCGTCCGATAGACTTTTGTAAGGTGCTGGATGGTGATCATGGCGGTTTAGTTTGCGTGCCCTTTTTAACGGCCCTATTGCCGTGCCCCGGATTTTTCATTGTAGCAAAACATTGATAATCAGGCATACCTCTTTTGGGTGGGAAATAAATTGTTCATAAACGGACAGTTTTTTTGTTCAAAATCGGACATTTATATTCTTATGAAGAAAATCCCAGCCGGCATCCTCATCGTCGACGACGACCTTGACATCCTTGTCTCTGCGCGCCTCTTTCTCAAGCAGCATTTCCAGTCCGTGGCAATCTGCCAGGACCCCCGGGAGCTGCATGGTATCGTGACCCAGGGCGAAACCGACATCGTCATGCTGGACATGAACTACCGGAAGGGTACCAACGACGGGAAAGAAGGGCTGTACTGGCTGAAATTCCTCCAGGAGACCGATCCCACGCTCATCGTAGTGCTTATGACCGCCTTTGGCGACGTGGAGCTGGCGGTGGAAAGCCTGAAGTCGGGCGCCACCGACTTTATCCTCAAACCGTGGAGCAATGAAAAGCTCCTGGCCACGCTCAACGCCGGCTGGAAGCTCCGCTCCGCGTCCAAGAAGCTCCAGAAAGCCGAACAGGTCACGGAAAGTCTCCAAAACGACTTGATGGGCACTCCTATGCAAATGTCCAACGGGCACTCTGCAGCCATGTCGGACGTACTGAATACCATCCGTAAGGCCGGCCCAACCGACGCCAACTTCCTGATCCTGGGCGAAAACGGTACCGGAAAGCAGGTCACGGCCATGGAAATTCACCGGCTGTCCACCCGGTCCAAAGAGGTTTTTATACACGTGGACCTGGGCGCCCTTCATTCTAATTTATTTGAAAGCGAACTTTTTGGGCACGCCAAGGGCGCCTTTACGGATGCCCGTGAGGACAAGGCCGGCCGTTTTGAGCTGGCCGAAGGCGGCACGCTGTTCCTGGATGAAATCGGCAACTTGCCGCTACACCTGCAATCCAAGCTGCTGCACGCCCTGCAAAACCGCACGATCAGCCGGGTGGGGGAGAACCGCAGCCGTAAGGTGAACATCCGCCTGATCTGCGCAACCAATATGCCGCTCTATGAGATGGTCCGGGAAGGCACCTTCCGGGAAGACCTGCTTTTCCGTATCAACACGGTGGAGCTGACGTTGCCGCCGCTCCGGGAAAGGACGGAGGACATCCCCCAGCTGGCGGAACAGTTCCTGCACCAGTTCAACACCAAGTACCGGAAGAACCTAAGCCTGCGCAAAGACGCCAGGGAAGCGCTCTTACGCTATCCGTGGCCGGGGAATATCCGGGAGCTCCAGCACGTCGTGGAGCGGGCGGTGATCATGGCGGAGGAGGATGAGATCCGGGAAGCGGACTTACATTTGTCCAAGACGGCGGTACCCAGCACCGGCGCGGCACAGACCGCGGCGGGTGGCGCCGCCCTGGACCTGTCGGCGATGGAGCAGCAGCTGATCAAGACCGCCCTCGAAAAACACAAGGGCAACATCAGCAAGGCCGCCAATGAATTGGGACTGACCAGGGCGGCCCTTTACCGGCGGATGGAGAAATTCGGGTTATGAGCGACATTCTAGGGCTGCTCCGGCACCACTTCGGCTATACGGCTTTCCGGCACAACCAGCAGGAAATCATCGAGCACGTCCTCGAGGGAAAAGACACCGTGGCCCTTATGCCCACCGGTGGCGGGAAGTCCATCTGTTATCAAATCCCGGCGCTGGCGCGGGAGGGCGTGGCCATTGTCGTTTCTCCGCTGATAGCGCTGATGAAGGACCAGGTGGATGCGCTGAGGGTGCTGGGTATACCCGCGGCGTATATCAATTCTTCGCTATCCGCCTTCGAGCAGCGTCAGGTTTTCGACCAGTTATCGTCGGGCTCGCTAAAATTATTGTATGTCGCGCCGGAGCGTTTGGTGGGGGAAGGATCGTTGCTTTCTTTCCTTAGCGGTGTCCGCGTATCGCTGTTCGCCATCGACGAAGCCCATTGTATCAGTCAATGGGGTCACGATTTCCGGCCGGAATACCGTTCGCTGAATCAACTCAAGGAACGCTATCCCTCGGTTCCCCTGGTAGCGCTGACGGCGACGGCGGACCACCGTACGCGGCTGGACATCGTTGCCGGGCTCGGTTTGAAAGAGTACCGGCTGTTCGAGAACTCGTTCAACCGTCCGAATATTGCCTACCGGGTCCTTCCCAAAAAGGATTATGTCGACCAGATCATCGCCTATATAGACGCCCACCGGGAGGACGCCGGGATCATCTATTGTCTTTCCCGGTCCGGAACGGAGGAGCTGGCGGAGAAACTTTCGGCCGCGGGCTATTCGGCTGCCGCTTATCACGCCGGGCTTTCGACCGAGACCAGGGACGAGCGTCAAAACGCCTTTCTCCGGGACGACATCCGGGTCATCGTGGCCACCGTTGCCTTTGGGATGGGCATCAATAAAAGCAACGTCCGATACGTCATACACGCCGACCTCCCCAAAAACCTGGAAGGTTATTACCAGGAAACAGGTCGCGCCGGGCGGGACGACCTGCCCAGCGAAGCCGTCCTTTTTTATAGCGGCGCCGATCTGTTCAAGCTCCGTAAAATGGTCCAGGTGGAGGACAACGAGGCCCAGACAAAAATCCTGACCGACAAGCTCCGCAAAATGGCGGACTATTGCGAGTCGACGGCCTGCCGCCGCCAGTTCCTGCTCAATTATTTCGGGGAGGATTATGAGCCTCCCTGTGGCAATTGCGATACCTGTCTGGATACCCGAACCCGGACGGACGCCACCGAGGCCGCGCAAAAGGTGCTCAGCGCCGTCTCCCGTTTACAGGAGCGTTTTGGTATCGGCTATGTCATCGACTTTTTACGCGGCGCCGAAACGGTCAAACCCTGGCACCAGGAGCTTCGCACTTACGGAGTCGGGAAAGACCTCAGCGCGGTACAATGGCGGGGCATAATAAAGGAACTCATACAGTTAGGCTTTCTCGGACAAACCGATGGACAATACCCGGTGCTGACACTCAGCGCGCGGAGCGGAGCGGTTCTTCGGGGTGGGGAAAGGGTTAGTTTGGTGTCGGCTGCGGCGCCTTCGGCGCCGGTAAAGAAGGGCGCGCGCGGGCGGGGGCGAACGGCTTCCACATCGGGCGCTGCAGGTGTCCGGCCGGACTTCGGGTCCGTGCGCACGCCAGATTTAGCGCCGTCCACGCCGTCCACGCCGGCCTCCGGCGACCACGCGGTTGACCAGCCCGTAGAAATTCCTCCCCGGGAGGAGGCGCTCTTCCAGGAGCTGCGACAGCTGCGCCGCCAATTGGCGGCCGCGGAAAACATGCCTCCTTATATCATCTTCTCCGACGCCACCCTCAACGAGCTGTCGGTCTATCTTCCCCAGACGCCCGACCAATTGGAGCGTATCAGCGGTTTTGGCGCGGTGAAGCTCCGGAAATATGGGGAGGCCTTTTTACAATGTGTTGTGGACTTTTGCGCTACGCAGGGTTTACAGGGACGGATGAACGTCAAACGCGGGAAATAACGAAGCTGTGCTGGCATGCTTTATGTTTTTTTAGCATAGTCAACCCTTTGTTCATCATCAACCGCTAAGCTATGTTACGTTGGACCGTCACCTTCCTGATCATCGCGATCGTCGCCGCCATTTTCGGGTTTGGGGGTATCGCCGCCGGCGCTGCCACCATCGCGAAAATCCTGTTTTTTATTTTTATCGTGCTGTTCCTGCTTTCGCTCATTGGGGGTAGGAGGGTGTAGCGCTCTTCGCCCGCGCCGCGTGGGGCATGGCGCTTTCCGCGACCCGGTGCGCTGCGTGCCCTAGAACAAGCTCCCCTGGGACGAAATCAGCTCCGGCGGTTGGACCGGCAGACCGGCCTCCGTCAGCTTTTCAGCCAGGTATGCCACCAGATCGGGGCAGTCGAGCTCGTCGCGCATATGCGTAAAGAAATACAGCTCCTGCAAGCCCTGTCCGGCCCACCACCGGATCCTGTCCACCCACGCGTCCACCCGTGAGTAGTCGGTAGGGTGAAGGTTGTACGCAACAAACCGGACAAAAGCCCTGGCCGTCGTCAACTCCATATGCGCGCAATCCCGCCGGCCCGCGGTATCGGTGATGACCGCGCCGATCCCCAATTCCCGCAGCCGTTCGAAAAATGCCTGCCGGTACCGGACGTTCAGAAACCAGTCCGGGTGTCGCACCTCCAGGAAAAAAACGAACCCGGCCGGCAAGGTCCGCAAAAAGTCGAACAAGACCCGACCCTGGGCAGGTGCAAACTGGTCGCTTAGCTGTAAAAAGACCGGGCCAATATGGTCCCCTAAAGCGGATACCCCGTCCAGGAAGGCCGTCGTCAGGGTCTCGACACCCATCAGGTTGCTGTGATGGCTGATGCTTTGCGGGAATTTGGGACAAAACCGGAACGGCCGGTCCCCCGCTTTTTCGGCCCAGCGGCGAATCTCACCCGGGGTGTAAATCTTATAGTGCGTAGCGTTCAGCTCGACGGCGTTAAACTGGCGTACATAGTGATCCAGGAAGTTCCCGTCCTTAGTTCCCTGGGGATATATCTTACCGATCCATTCCTTTCTGCCCCAGGTTGGGCAGCCTATATACAACTGCGTTTTTCCCGCGCCATGTTTTCTTTCCCCGCTTTTGGCCGCCGCCAGTACAGCCGCATTTCCCGCGGGCTCCCCGGGGAGCGAGAAGTCCACCTGGTCGAGCTGCGTCGCAGGAATAAAACCAAAGTCCATGACAATCAACGGGTTCTGAAGGTACTCATCATGGCCGCTGCCGAGGAGGGGTGGCCGGTATCAAAGTCTGCCTTGCATTTTTGTATGTACAGACCCAGGTCTACGTCGCTGGTTCCCTCCATGAATTCGTAGGTGGGCCGGTATTGTTTGGTAAAGGCGGGGATCTGGTCGTCGGTCAGGTTGGTCAGCTTCTTAATCAGGGCTTTGCTGAAACGATGGTCGATGTATTTTTCGTGTTCCTCCCATTCGAAGAACCGTTGATAACCCTTCTGGCGGGCGTTGTATTTGAAACGGAAGGAATTGATCAGATCGTCGAGGTCGAGCCCGACCCCCGCCGAACCGGATTCCGGTCCGTTACTGGTGGTCGACAGACCCGGTTTTTTAAAGTCGAATATCTTTTCGAGATCGGCGCGGTTCTCCAGGGAGTCCTGTTTGTAGGTATGGCCGGCAATAAAGATCTGGGGCAATTCGGGTGCATACACCCGCAAGGAAACGTCAAAGCTCCACGGGTTGTTTATCTCGCCCACGGCAAACCAGGGCGACCTTTTCCCGAGATAGGAGAAATACAGGGAATCGTGATCGGGGACGATGATCTTATAGTTGCCGATAGAATCCGTTATGGTCTGCGGGCCCGACTTGCTGACGACCGTCACGGCCGACAACGGAATCTTCTGGCTGATATCGTACACGGTCCCCTTCACCATCGTCTGGGCGTTTGCCCGGTCAACGACAAAAATACCCGACATCGACACACCCAAGCAAAAGACGAACAAGCGGACAAGAGTTCTCAAGCAAAATGATGATTAGGTTGTAAATTACTGAAGTGAATTGTTACTCCCACCGAGGGTGGGGCCTTTTTAACAACAATTTTCAAGACATGACTTACCATGAATCCGAGGGTCAGACCGAAGTAACGTCCGACCTTGAAAACCTGCTGGCTCCTTCTCCCGCAAGCGCCGGTCTGAGGTTTGCCAATTTTATCATCGACTATGTCATTTTGTATGTCATTTCCTTCGGCGCCGGGATGTTACTCGCACTTTCGGGCCTGGTCGGTTTCGCCCAACATCCATCGTTAGAGGAACGCCTGCGGAACATCCTGATCTTTTCGATCATCTTTGTCGTTTACTATACCCTTATGGAGGGTGCTACCGGCAAGACCATTGGAAAAATGTGTACCGGAACGAGGGTTATCCGTGATGACACGGGGGAACGTATTACGTTCAAGGACGCGCTGCTCCGGTCGCTTTCCCGGTTGGTTCCTTTCGAGGTTTTTTCCGGATTTGGTTTTCCGTGGCATGATACGTGGACGCAGACGACCGTTGTTAGGAATATCTAGGGCGCCTCATGCCCTTGCGCGCAGCGTGGTTAGTGCGCGGCGCTCGTTTTATCGCCCCATATAAACCATTAGGATTTGAACGTCGCTTGGCGTGACCCCGGAGATGCGGGATGCCTGTCCGAGCGTACCCGGTCTGATCCTGCCGAACTTTTGGCGGGCCTCGGCCGATAATGCATGAACCTTGTCATAGTTGAAGTTCTCGGGGATCGTCAGATTTTCCATCTGGCTCATCCGATCCACCAATTCCCGCTCTTTCTGGATGTACACATCATATTTCAGTTGTATATCAGCCTGTTCGAGTATTTCCGCGTCGAAGTCCCGGAGCGCGGAGGCTACCTTCGGGACCTCCCGGTTGAGCTCGGGCAGGGTAACCCCAGGTCTGAGTATGATCTGTTGTGTACGTTGTTTTTGCGTAAGGGGCGCCGATCCCTTCGATTCCAAAAACACGTTGACGTCCTCCGGCTCCAGCGTGAGCTCGGCGATGGTGGATTTGACCTGTTCGACACCCGTTTTTTTCTGTAACATCCGGTCCATCCGTTCCTGGGTGGCCAAACCCATCCTGTAACTCAGCTCCGTCAACCTCAGGTCGGCATTGTCCTGACGGAGCAGCGTCCGGAATTCGGCCCGACTCGTAAACATGCGGTAGGGCTCTTCGGTGCCTTTGCTAATCAGGTCGTCAATCAAAACCCCGATGTAAGCGTCGCTTCGCTGGAGGATCAATGCATCCTGGCCGGTGACCTTGTGGTGCGCGTTGATACCCGCCATGAGCCCCTGACAGGCGGCCTCTTCATACCCGGTCGTCCCATTGATCTGACCCGCGAAGAAAAGATTGTCCAATAGTTTGGTCTCCAGCGAGTATTTCAACTGTGTCGGGGAGAAATAGTCGTATTCGATCGCGTACCCGGGACGGAACATCCGGCAATTCTCAAAACCGGGCACCATCCGCAGGGCGTCAAATTGGACAGATTCCGGCAGCGAGGTCGAAAACCCATTCACATAGATCTCCACGGTATTCCATCCTTCAGGTTCCACAAACAGCTGGTGTCTTTCGCGCTCGGAAAACCGGTTGATCTTGTCCTCGATGCTGGGACAATACCGGGGACCGACACCCTGGATACGGCCCTGGTACATAGGAGAGCGGTCAAAACCGGTTTTTAGGATGTCATGCACTTCAGGGCTGGTATAGGTGATCCAGCAACTCCGCTGCGCTTCCGCTTTTATGCGGTGGGTAGGCATATAGGAGAACCCAACGACTTCGTCGTCCCCCTTTTGCTCCGTCATTTTGGAATAGTCCAGGCTCCGGCCATCGATCCGGGGGGGCGTACCTGTTTTTAACCGGTCGCTTTCGAATCCGAGCTCCACCAATTGCTCGGTGATGCCACTGGCGGCTTTTTCCGCCACGCGCCCGCCACCGAATTGTTTTTCCCCGATATGGATGACGCCATTGAGAAAGGTGCCATTGGTCAAGACGACCGCCCGGCCTTTGATCTCGTGTCCCAATCCGGTCAAGACGCCTTCTACACGACCGTGTCGGACGATCAGACCTTTAACCACGTCCTGGTAGAAATCGACGTTCGGGGTCTGCTCCAACATTTCCCGCCAAACCGCCGCAAACAACATCCGGTCATTTTGAGTCCGGGGGCTCCACATCGCCGGCCCTTTCGACCGGTTCAGCATCCGGAACTGGATCGTACTCCGGTCGCTGACGATACCCGAATACCCGCCCATGGCGTCGATCTCCCGGACGATTTGCCCTTTTGCGATCCCGCCCATCGCCGGATTACAGCTCATTTGCGCGATCGTCTGCATGTTCATCGTCACCAGGAGGACCTTCGACCCCATATTTGCCGCCGCCGCTGCCGCTTCACAGCCTGCATGCCCGGCGCCAACCACTATTACATCGTATTCGGGAAACATGTTGCAAAGTTACGGGTTTCCGCGGGGCGGGAGGAACTGCGGGTTTAGAGCCTCTGTGGGGGGCGGCGCGGCGCGGGGGGCGGCGATGGGCGCGTTGCGGATGTTCCACGAAAAACAGTTTCTCTATGAAACATTTCCCGATATTTGTTTTATGGCAAGAAAGAAGTGGACCCCCCAGCCCGAAGTGACCGACGCGGTAATCAAATTCCGGGAAAAAAGGAAGTGGCAGATCGCCCTTCGACGCTACGTACTCGAACAACGATGGAGTGCGGCGTACGCTCCTTTCTTCGGTATCGACATCCTC
Organism: Dinghuibacter sp.; assembly: GCF_035492835.1. Classification (NCBI taxonomy): domain Bacteria; kingdom Pseudomonadati; phylum Bacteroidota; class Chitinophagia; order Chitinophagales; family Chitinophagaceae; genus Dinghuibacter; species Dinghuibacter sp. The sequence goes on along the minus strand of NZ_DATJIY010000213.1, from coordinate 1,066 downwards.
CGTTTCAGGGACTGGATCGCTTTGCAGTTTACTGGTGAACAAGGGTGGGGAAACTTCTCCGAAAGCTGGCAATTCGACCACATCCTGCCCGTTGCCTATTTTGACTTCCTCGATGAACAGGAGCTCCGCCTTTGTTGGAACTTTACCAATATCCGGGTTCAATCCCTGGGGTCGGAAAACCGGGGGATCGATATTCTGGGCGCAAAAAACTACTTTAAAACCCTTTTCAACAAGACCGGTTACTCCGTCTGCGGGCTCATGGTCCAAAAAATCGAGACCCTGGAAACCGCACAGCAAGTAAGTGCCAGTAGACAGGAGGCATTCCTAGAGACGCATCTTTCCTACCTGACGACGATCGCGTCGTTCTCTGAATACGAATACGGTCAGCTAAACGAGGGCGTTCCCCTGACCGTTATCCTCGACGGTCATGCTTTTAGCGAACGGTTCCATGCGGAAAATGGCGGTCCCGGCCCAAGCGCGACGGCCGCAGATACCCATTGATTTACAGTCAAAAACTCGAAGTTTCAATGTGAAACGGTTCTCCGTGGAACAATTTCCTCAACCCGGGAGCAGCCGCATATATTCCTCCTCCTTCCCCCGCATCAAGGAAACCTCCTCCTCTGTCTTATCGCCATACCCACACAAATGCAACGCCCCGTGAAAGATTACTCGCAAAAGCTCCTTCCCGACAGGAATCCCCAGGGTTTTGGCGTTGTCACGGACCCGGTCGATACTGATATAAACCTCGCCTTCGACGCCCAGGGTATCCGGCTCATCGCCCAGCTGAAAGGTGATGATATCGGTATAATAGTCGTGCTGCAGGAAATCCTGGTTGATCCGAAGGAGATATTCGTCGGTGCAAAAGATATACTGGAGGGTTCGAAGGGGCCGCCTTTCCTGCTCGAACATACGTTGTAGAACCTCTTTCAAGGCCTTTCTACCGCGGAGGGGCGCCTGGGCGTCTGCATTTGAAAACTGGATCATGCCGTTGGGTCGCGGTATTTCCGCAATTCGTAAATGGAAGAATTTGATACAAAGGTAGCTTTGCAGTGACAAAGAGTTACAG
>NZ_DATJIY010000212.1:0-32479 GCF_035492835.1 Dinghuibacter sp. | reverse complement strand
AGGTCCGCATTGGCCCCGAAGGTCCGCGTGCTGACCTGTTGCCCCGCGCCGAGGAACTGCTCGTCGAGACCGGCGGATACGCCGACGGTGAGCAGCTCCGCCCCGCGGAAAAGGTTGCGGTTCTTCCAGGTGACGGACACCTGGCCGCCGGTGGTATTGTCCGATCGCGTCAGCCCGGTGACCTGGAACTGGATGGATTTCTTGGGCATGGGCGTGAGGTAGTAAAAGGCATTCAGCTGGTGGGGCCCCGCGGTGTCGGTCTCTTCAAAACGCGCCTTGACGAACTTGTAGACCCCCAGCGTGATCAACCGGTTCAACGACAGGTTGTGGTCGTTCCGGTTGTACACGTCACCGGGTTTGAAAACCAGGTTGCGGCTAAACATCACCGGCCGGAACATGTGCGCGGTGTCGAGGATTTTATAACCCTGGAAGTTGACCAGGTCCTTGCGGTCGGAGGTATCGGTATTGATGTCATAGTCGGCAAAGACGACGACGTCGTGGATGCGGTAAATGTCCCGGGCCTTTTCGGGCGTGGTGGGAATGAGGCGCAACGTGGCGTCGATCTGGCGGTTGCCGACGGTGGTGTCGGCGTCCAGCATCAGGTAGTCGGGACCGAAATAATAAAAGCCCTTTTGCTTGAGCCGGTCGTCGATACGCGTGCGCTCGGCCTTGACGACGTCCAGGTCGTACTGGCCTCCCTTTTTGAGGAAAGAACGGCGTGCCAGCTTACCGATGTCGGCGACCAGGGTGTCCCCGGGACCCAACGCCAGCGTGTCTGTCTTGCCCCCGCCCGGGACGCTGTCTTTGCGCGCGCCCCCCGCCACCGTAGTCGCCCCGGGATAGCGGATGCTCCGGTAGGTGTACGGCTGCGTGACCTCCGCGGTGTAATGGTCGGTCCAGGTTTTTTTCTTGATGTCGCTGTTCAAAATAACCGTGTCAAAAAAGTACCCCTTGTTGGCCAGCCGGTTTTGCAGGACCTCGCGGTTCTTGGTGGCGATGGCGGTGCTCGCCAGCACCGGTGGCTCGCCCACCTTGTATTTGAGCCAGTGTCTGAGTCCCTTGTTCTTTTTGGGCGTCCCCGCGAGGTAATAAATCCAGAGCTTGTATTTCCAGCCCAGGATGCTGGCGTTGGGCGCGGGGCGCAAGAGGGTGGGGAGGTCGTCGGAGAGCGCCTTCCGCTGGGTCTTGGTGACGTTGCCGGTGGACTTTACGTCGACCTTGGGTTTCTCATAGAGGAATTGGCCCTTGCCAAGGTGCTTGGTGTAGTTGCAGGCCGAGGCGAGCAACAGTAGCGCGAGTGCGCCCACGATCGTAAAACGGCGGCTATTTTGCATTCTTTTTGCGCTTCCTTTCTTCCAGTTTCTCCTGTATGTATTTCCCGAATATCTCGCGGAATTTATTATAATCGAGTGTCAGGATAAAGCTCACACCCGTTTCGATTACCTGTCCTTCGACGACCACCTGGTACTGGTTCTTGCGGTAGGCCCGGACCATGTAGCGGCCGTCCTTGGTCAGCTGGTAATCCACCGACAGGTCTCCCGCGATGTTGGACGCGTTCTGCCCCGGGTAGGCGCCCGCCAGTTCAAAGTCGCTCCCCACGTTGACCTTGACGCGGTCGTTGAAAAGGCTTTTGGAGACCGTCACCGCCAGGTCGGTCTGGTCGACTTCCTGGCCCGTGGAGTAGTCCTGCGTGTTGTTCAGCGCGAAGTTCACGTCCACGCCCTTGATCAGGCTTGCCGCGAGGTCGTTGAGCTGGCTGGCCAGCAGCTGGCTCGCGCTCTGGAAGGCCATCTGCGCGGCGCTGGTACCCCCGGCCCCGCTTTCGAGCGGGTTTTCCCCCACAAAGCGGCCCAGCAGCAGCAACGCGAAGACCTGTTTGTTCAGCTCCGAGGGGTCGTTGCGGAGCTGTTGCAGCTTGGTCTCCACGTCCGGCCATTGCAGCGACAGGCTGGAAGGCAGCGTGACGTCGAAGGTGATCACCGGCTTCAGGAGCTCGCCCGTCATTTTGAGCGCCACCGTAAACGGCAGTTTTTGCTTGAACTTGTTGACGTCGGTTTGGGAGCGGCCGGCGATCTCGTTTTCCACGAGGTCGATGGGCGCCGTATTGATCGGGTAGTCCGCGATGAGGTTGATGATGGCCAGCGTGGGATCGCCCGTCCAGGTGATCGTGCTCCCGCGTTGCAACAGGAAGGTGCGTTTGAGCAGCTGGAGGGTGAGGTTGTAGGACCCCGACTCGATCTCGTAGGCGCCCGTGAGCGTCGTCTTTCCACTGGGGTCCATCCCGAAGTTCAGGTGCGACCGCCCCCTGATCCTGAGCGCGTCCCCGTTGCGCTGGTCGATGACCATCGTGAAACTGGCGGAGCTGTCGGTCTCGATGTTGGCGCTCATGTTGAGCCCGGTCACGGGGGCCGTCCGCGTCAGCGAGTCCAGCTGAACCTTGGTCAGGATCGTATCCCCCGGGTGGTCCCTGTCCACGAAGCGCACCACGCCCACCCGATTGACCACTTCCGGGTCGGACTCCGGCAGGACGAATGTAAAGTCGGTTTGCTTGTTGATCCGCAGGTCGCCGTCCATTTTGGGCGCTGTCATGTCGCCTTCCAGGTTGACCGCGGCATCGATGTTCATCTTTCCATAGAACAGACGGTCGGGCCCGGCGGTCGCGTTGACCGCGCGAAAATTGGTTGCGTTGAACGTCAGGTCAAAACGCATCGTCCGGTAGTCGGTCGTGTATACGTTCCCGTCAATGGTGGCCTTATTCTTCGCCGAGTCCTGCAGCGCGAACATGCTGAAGTTAAAACCCGTGTTGTCGAATTCGATCGAATCCCGCGAGAGCAACAGCGGCTCCCCGGTAATGTGCGGCGTGATGACCGCGTCCTCGAAGTGCAGGTGCCCGTCCGGCACAAACTTGGCAGGCGTACCCGTAATGTGCATGTTGCCCTTGAGCTGTCCCCGGATGTCGTCCAGCTGCCCGGCCGCAAAGGGTTGCACCGCGCGCAGGTCGAAGGCGTTCAGGCGCAGCGCCAGGTCCATGCTCCCCGCCGTGTCGCTCCCGGTGGCCGTCATGTACTTCCCGGTCAGCGACAGGTCCGTTGCCTTGCCCTTCAGCGTCACATCCGCCGCATAGGTATTGGCCACTTCGTTGTTGACCTTGAGTGCGAGGTTCCCCAGCGTATCCGATTTGACCGCGAGGTTCGTAACCGTCAGGTCCGAGGTAAACACCGGTCCCTTCGTCACGTTGCGCACATCCGCCTTCCCATCCAGCGTCCCATCCGCGATCACCGAATCCTGCCCCGCCGCGTTGGTCAGCGTCGCCAGCTGAAAATGGCTGAACGCCACCTCCAACGGCGCCTGCGGCGTTGGCTGCAGGCTGTTGATGGTCATCGACTGGTCCTTATAGCTGAGCCGCACGTCGTGCGCGACGATCCCGCTGGAGTCATAGTGAATATAGTTGTCCCGGCTCACCGTCCAGACGTTGTGGTTGAGGAGCAGGCTATCCGGGTCCAGGGAGATCGTGTACCCGCTGTCCTGCCGGGCCTTCACCGCGACGCGGTACCAATCCTTCCCCCCCGCGTCCTTTAGCGTGACCGATGAGAACAGCGCGTTATCCGCCACGTGCCCGCCGACGGTCGCCTGGTGCAACCGGAAACCGCCAACGGACGCGTGCCCCACCGATAGCCGGTAATTCAAAGCGGCGGCGGCCGTCGCTGACTCCAGGTCGAACCGGTAGACCGTATCGGCCCCATAGCGCAGGTGCGGCGTCGCCAGCGACAGGCGCCAGTCGTGCGCCGCGCTGTGGAACGTCGAGTGCAGCCCGATCGTATCCGATCCCTGTAAGTCGGGCACAAACGTCAGCAACAAGGGCGTGGGCGTGATGCGCGCGTGCAGGTCCCAATTCTGCTCCGCAAAAACAGTATCCTTAAACCCCGGGATGGCGTAGTAGTGGTTGATCGTGGATTCCAGCGCCAGCGGCAGCTGTGTGAGCTTGTAGCGCCCGTTCAGGTCCAGCACCGCCGGTTCGGAATAAAAATGTATGTATTGACTGTCCAACGGGTGCGTCGCCACCAGCGCGATGCTGTCCGCGTGCAGGTACCGCGCGCCATTGAACACGATCCCGTGGAGCAGGTCCAGGTTGCCCTGGAGGCTGTCCGGGTTGGTGCTGGCGAAGTCCGCGCGGAGCAACGCGCTGGCGCGCAGCGTATCCTTCACCAAATGGAGCGCCGTCGCGTCGAGCGTGTCCAGCTGCAGCGTCAATTGTAAAGCCGGGTATCGGCCTTTGCCTTTGAGCGAGGCGTCCAGGTTGTATTTGATCGCCGGGTCGTCTATGTCCGAATGCACCATTCCCGCGCCATCGGCAAAGTGCACCGTCAATCCCAGCCTGGTGTAGTCATATCCGCGGATCATCCCGCTGTCGAGCAACAAGTGCAGGTCGGTTTGCAGGGTAGGGTAGGAGAAACCTTGCCCGCGGGCGTCGGCCCGAAGCGTCAGGCGACCCACGTTCGTGGACTGACCCAGCAGGTAACCGAGGTCGAGGGAATGCGTGGCGATGCGCGCGTCATAACTTTTAGCCGCCAGGTTCATGCGCCCTTCCACGTGCGCGTTGCCGTTTGGGGTGACCGCATCCAGCAGCGCCTGGAAGGCGTTGGTCGTCCCCCGGAAGCGCCCCTTCGCCGAGAGATCCCGCGGCAGGTGCAGGGTTGCCGGCAACGCGGAGGCCGGGACCAGCGAAACGATGTCCGCGGAGTCCGTGACCAGCCGCAACAGGTCCACATCATAAAAGGCCTTGGCGGCATTGGGCATCCCCTTGATGTTCCCCTTTATCGCGACCACGGTTTTGCGCAGCCCGCGTACCTCCAGGCCCGGGATGTCCATATCGGAGACGAGTCCTTTGACCTGTCCGTTGATATAGACCGGGCCTTTCAGCGGCAGGGTGGGCGCGAACAACAGCACATCCCGGGCATCGATGGTGCTCCGGTCCAGCCGCGTATCCACATACAACAGCTCCAGGTGTTTTGCCAGCGTATCGATCGACGGATACCGCGCTTCCGTCTCGTTGCGGATCTCCGAATGGTCCGTCTGGATGACCAACCCCTTGATGGTGGATTGCTTCGACCCGTAGACGATGTCACCCGCGAGCTTTTTAAGCGTCAGCCCGCTTTGCTCGCGGAAGGCGATGTTCCGGACAAGTACCCGGCTGCCTTCCGGTGCATAACCGACCCGATCCGCCTGCAGCACCAAATCCGAGACCTTCATATGGTTATAATCCATGCCTTTGGCGACGCGCTTCCGGGTATCATTGTCGTAGGTCAGCTGTGTGCTGTCGAGGCGGATCGTCTTAAACGCAAAACTGTTGCGCGCCAGGTCGACGCTGTCCGTCGCCACCGCGAGGTCCTTGAGGTTCACGCCCGCGCGCATCCGCGAAACCTCGTTGGCGTAAGCCAACAGCATGCGGCTCAAGTGAATCGTGCCCAGCGAAATCGAAGGCGCCGCCGCCGTAGCCCCGCCCGCGGACGCCGACGTGTCCGGCACGGCCGGCGGCAACACCCCGCTGGGTTTATACTGCCGTACCCGCGCCGTAAACCCGCCGAGCGTAATATCCGGTACCGAAAACCGGTGGTGCTTCAAGTCGAATTCGCCGATGTGCGTCACAAAGTCGCCGAGGTCGACGTACGCCTCGTTGCCGGTGGCGTCGTCCTTATAGGTCGCTACGATGTTCGACAGGTGAACCGTGCCCAGGGCAAACGAAAACCCACCCGTTGTATCGGCAGCCCGGGTCGTCGTATCCGGCGCCCCCGCGAAAGCCTTGATGATATAGTCATAGTTGAAGACGGTATCCCGGCCCAGCCGGTACACATTCGCCCGGATGCCCTCGAGCGACAGCGAGCTGACGTCGATCTTATGCCGGAGCAGCCCCCACATCGAAATGTCCACCTGGACCTTAGACCCCGCCAGCAGGGTGTCCCTGTGCTGGTCCTCGACATAAATCCCTTCCAGGACGACCTGTTTGGGGAAAATGATCCGCAACCGGTTTAACCGAACGGGTGTTCCAAGCTTGCGTTGGAGGTAACTGACCGCCTTTTGTTTTGCGAACTGCTGTACGGCAGGCACCTGTATTAGCAGCAGGAGCACGATCACCAGCACGATGATCCCCCCGAGGAACCAGAGCACGATACGTAGTGATTTCTTAACCAGGCGTTTGACGGTCATAGGCATCGGTCTAAAAAGTACAACTTTTGTACCGCCTTAACAATACAGGGACCACAACCAGGGCTTTTTCGCCTAAATTTGCGCCTGTAAAATCAGTTTTATATGGTAACGGCAGATGGGCAAAAGGATCTACTCCATCCCGATAGCGCGTGTAAGGTCTGTGGCGCCCCCCTTTATTCAACAGACCACGATAACTTCGAGATCACCTATCATTGTTCCTCCGCGGCGGCCCGCTTCTGGGACTACGACCGCGGCACCCGCGACCAGGACGTGGCCAAGACCCACTGGGACAATTCCCGCGAAGAGATTTGCCTCCGCAAATAACGCCCGGCTACCCGGCAACCAGCGCCTTTAACAATAACATAAACTTGTAGGCTCTGGCCCTTTCGATAATTTTCAGGCCCTTAACCTAACTGCATGAGCGGCCTACCATCCACCGATGAGGAATTATGGGAGCGCGTACAGCTGGGCCACGTGGAAGCCTTTAACGAGCTCTTCCGCAGACACTGGCCCACCTTGTATCGTACGGCGCTTGCCCGAACCGACAGCCAGCAGGCCGCCTTCGACATCGTGCAGGATATTTTCATCCAGCTGTGGCTGCAACGGGAGACCCTCCACATCAAGGAATCGGCGATCCAATATATGCAGGGCGCGGTCCGTAACCAGGTGTTTAATTATTATCGTAATACCCGCCGGGAAAACGAGCAGCTCAAAGCCCTGAGCCGGTTCCTGGAAAATACGCACGAAGGGCGCCCTGACGATCCGGACGCCCGCGAAGTCGCCCTGGCCAAAGCGGTCGACGGCCTGCCAGGCCGCATAAAGGACGTCTACATCCTGCGCATCCACCACGCGTACTCCTTCCGCGACATCGGCGCGGCCCTCAATATAAAGCCCCAAACGGCGAAGAACGCCTATTCCAGGGCCGTCACCCTGCTGCGGGACCGGCTGGCGGAAGGCGTGATCCTCATAATCCTCCTCATAAGGCACCGTTAACGATTTGTTCATTTTCAGGAACAGTACCAAAGGGCGCATCCGGTTACTATAGGATTGATGACTCCTCACCGCAAGGCCCAAAGACTCTTAAAAAAATACCTCGAAGGAAAGTGCACACCTCCGGAGGTGGCGCTGTTGCACAGCTGGTACGAAAGCCTGCCCGAAGTGCCGGCAGCGGTCCCGGACGAGGGTGGCCTGGAGGCAAAACTGTCTGCCGCCATCTGGACGGGCATCCGCCAGACGGAAACACCCATCCGGCGGATGCCGGTGCGTTGGTTGGCGGCGGCTTGCATAATAGGTGTATTGGCGGGGGCGGGCGCGTTTTGGTGGTGGAGCGCCCGGGCAATCGAAATCAGCAACGATACTGCCACGGCAAGGGTCCTCACGTTGCCGGATGGCACCAAAGTATGGCTCAACGCGCACTCCACGCTGCGCTGGCGGCCCGGCTTCGCGACGGACCGGGCGGTCACCCTGGACGGCGAAGGATATTTTAAGGTCGCTCCCGACGCGGCGCATCCCTTCCGTGTATTGTCGAGGGACATCATCGCCAAGGTATTGGGTACGGAGTTCAATATGGAATCATATGCGGGTGAAGACCAGGAACGGGTCGCGCTCGTCAGCGGGAGCGTACAGGTATCGTCGGTGGACGGTCGTTTCGCGCCGACGATCCTCCGACCCGGTCAGATCGCCTCGCTGGCGACAGAAAAACAAGCCATCGAAGTACAGCCGGGGGACGCCACCGCGTATGCCAGCTGGGTATCGGGCGGCTTCACCCTCCAGTCCGTGCCCCTGGAGCTCGCGTTAAAAAGGCTTTGTCATAAATATGGGTATACGCTGAAGGCCGGTTTCCTCCGGGGCCGCCAGAAGCCGATCACCATCACGTTCAAGAACGAAGGATTTGAAGAAATACTGGCCAGCATTCTTTACATCAACCACTTGACTTACTCCATCCAGGATAGTGTCGTGTCAGTCCGTTAATTAAAACATTATAATGCGTACAAGTATCGCTTGGGTGCACCGCGCCCAAAGGACCCTTTTTTGCCTGTCGTGGCTCTTTCTTTTGTCCACCGCGCTGCACGCCCAGACCCCGGCGGGGCTGGGGGAAAAGGTATCCGTAAACCTCTCCAAAGTCTCCCTGGTCCGCGTGCTGGAAGAGCTCTCCCGGCAATCGAAGGTGCACTTCGTATACGTCAGCGAAGACCTGTCCGGTACGATCATCAATACCTTTGTCGTGGACCGGATGCCGCTGTCCGATGCCTTGAAAGAGCTGGCCAAAAAAGTGCCGGGGCTGGAGTACACCATTATGCCCAGCTCCATCGGCTTCCGCTTAAAAGGCCAGGCCGCGGCGGCGCAGGGCCCGGTGGACGTTACCGGGCTGGTCACCGATCCTGCCGGCGCCCCGCTTGCGGGCGTAAGCGTGGAGATCCGGGGTGACAAGGCCGCGGCGGTTACCGATGCCTCGGGGCATTTCCGGATCACGGCGCCAAACGGAAATGCCCTGCTGATCTTCACCTTCGTCGGCTATGGGCGCAAAGAGATCCGGGCGGCCGGTCGTACGGACCTGGCGGTATCCATGGGCACCCAGGGTAAGGAGCTGACGGAGGTCGTCGTCCAGGCCCGCCGCAAGGTCAATACCGAAGTAAGCCTGCTCAACGAGCGTAGGCTCAGCGGCATCGTCTCGGACGGCATCTCCGCGAAGAACATCGAAAAGACGGCCAGCATCACCACCACCCAGGCCCTGGCGCGCGTCACAGGCGTCACCATCACGGATGACAAGTACGTCGCCATCCGGGGGCTGGGCGACCGGGCCGTCATCGCCGAGCTGAACGGGGCGCGTTTGTCGTCCTCCGATCCCGACCGCAGCGCGGTCCCTTTGGACCTCGTGCCCGCTGCTTTCCTCGATAACGTCACGGTCTATAAGACACTCTCCCCCGACCATCCCGCCGACGCTTCCGCCGGCGTCATAGAACTGAAGACCCTATCCGTACCGGATTCCCTGACCGTACAATTCACGGCCCAGGGCGGGATGAACTCCACGATCGGCTTCGGGGGCAGCGTCAACTCGTTTCAAAATTCGGACATGGGTTTTTTGGGACAGAACGTCAAGACCCACGACCTGTCGCCTGCGTTCCTGAACCTCAGCCAGCAATACCCGGGCGGTCTCCAACAGATCCAGCAGCTGTTCATCGAAAGCCGGAACAGCCAGGCGGCGACGGCGGAGGCGAACAGGATCAATGGGATCATGCTGGGCTTCGACCCGGTGCTGACGACGTCCTATAAGCCGGCCCAGCCCAACCAGATCTACTCGGCCATGATCGGCAACACCTTTAAGGTATTCGGCCATCATCAGCTGGGAGTAGTCATCAGCGGCAGCTACTACCACCGCATGGAAGACCGGTACCACGCGGTACTGAACCAATACAGCCTGTACCAGGGCGTGGTGACGGGGTCCTCAGACATCTACAGCGCGCTCACGATCCCTAGCTTTATCACCCCGGAGTTTCCCCGGCTGGGCAAATACCTGGGCTTCCAGGAAAATTCCGGGACCGAAACCCTCAACTACGGCTTGCTGACCGGGCTCACCTACCAGTTCAGCTCCCTGCACGGCATACAGCTGCAATACATCACCACCCGCGGCGCGGAAGTACAGGGCAGCAACCTGACCGGCTCCTTTCAGAATACCGGGCTGCAGTTTCCCGTATACGACCAGGTCAACCAGCTCAAACAATCCTTCCGCGTATTCAATACCATCAACCTTCAGGGGGAGGACCGGCTGTGGAACAGTGCCGTGGCGCCGCAGATCAGCTATAACCTGAGCTCGTCCAAGTCCTCGGAAGACGACCCCGACTTCCGGTTCACGGACCTGGCGGACCTCAGGGTGTCCCAATACCAGGACGCCCAGGGGGTGGGCGTCACCTCCGATACCTATGCCTTTATCGTAGGCAGCGTACACGGCATAGGGCCGAACGGTGTGATCGGGGCCGATCCCAATGGCCGCAAATACCGGGAGCTGGACGAAGCCAACTACAACGCCAAAGCGGACGTCACCGAATCCTTCAACGTCGGCGGGCTGAAACAAGTCCTGAAGTTCGGCTATAACTACCTGGACAGGGACCGGACCTTTACCGAAAATATCCTGGGGCTGCCCGGGACGAACCTGGGGGGCGACGACGGCCTGCTCAACCAGGTCCACGGCAACCTCAATGAGCTGGTGTCGTATAACAACATCGGTCTTCAACCGGCCGGCTATGACCAGGAAGGGCAACCGCGGGTAGGGGGTTTTTTATACCAGATTAAAAAATCCCCGGATAACTATAAAGGCAACTACGGCACCCAGGCCTTTTATGGAATGATAGACGCCCATATCACGCGCCGGCTGCGTTTTCTCGGGGGTGTACGCTTCGAGTCGACCAACATCCACGCCCACGTCGATACCGCCAACGTGTACGACCCCCTGGCCAACATCCAGGCGATAAACTCCACACCGGGCGATGCGCAGACGATCACGGGACCTTCCACTTCCACGCCCAATACCCAGCTGGTCACGGGGTTTAAACCATACTATTCCGCCAACCTGACGTACACATACAACAAGAACATGAACTTCCGCCTGGCGTATTCGACCTCGCTGGCGCGGCCGGAGCTGCGGGAGCTGACCAACATCTACGAATTCGACCCCTTCCAGTTCGCCGTCGTCGTCGGGAATCCTACGCTGGTGAACCAGCTCACCAGGAGCGCCGACTTCCGGTGGGAATGGTTCACGGGCCCCGGGGAGGTATTTGCCGCTTCCGTTTTCGGGAAGCTGATCGATCACCAGTTGAACAAGGTGTTTATCTACAATTCACAGGGCAACCAGTCCCTGTATCCTGAGTTCCCCATCGTGGAATTCCAGAACGACCCCAACCAGGGCAAAGTATATGGGATAGAACTGGAGGCCCGGAAGGACCTCGGCACGCTGTGGGCCCCCCTGACACATTTGTCCTTTGGGTCCAACCTGATGCTGGCGCAAAGCGTCGTGGTCAAGAACCCGCAGCGGCTCGACGCCGACCGCATCAACGACCGCCGCTCCCCCACGACCAGCCCCCTCTTCGAGCAGGCGCCCTATTCGGCGAACGTCTACCTGGACTACGACAACCCCCGTTGGGGCAGCAGTTTCACGACCAGCTTCAACATCGTCGGGGAACGCCTGGTTCAGGTCCAGCTCGACGGCTCACCGGATATATACGACCGGCCGGTCCCGCTGCTGGACTTCGTGTTCAGCCAGCGGCTCAACAAGCACTTCCGGGTAAAGGGATTCGCCAAGAACATCCTGAACCCGCCCTACAAGCAGGTCTATGCCGACCCGGCCAATGACGGCAAATACCACGGGATCACCTATCTCCACCAGGAATACTACCGGGGAACCGAATACGAACTGGGTTTAACCTACAACATATTTTAACCATGAGACCCAAGCTTTTTATACTCGCGACACTCGTACTTACCGGCTGCGCCAAAACCAAGATCGATACCCTCCTGAACCCCACCGGCGACGAGGTAGCTACCAACTCCAGCGTCCGGCTGTTCAACTTTTACAACTACAACCTGGACGTCACGGTCAACAATATTCCCCTTACCGCCTATGGCCAGACTGCGGCCCAGGGCACCCAGGCGGGTCTAAGCCTTTTTCCCGGCGGGAGCTGGCTGAGCGAAGACAACGGCAACCCGTTCTTTGTGCCCAACAGCCTCGTTGCCAAGGACAGGAAGGTGCACATCCTGATCTCCACACCGCCTTTAACCCTTAATTCAACCTACAGCGCTTCCTCCTTTTCGCTCGCGTCCATAGATACGACGGTTATCGACGACCCGCTCAATCCCTACGACTACTATGCGCTGGCCACCGGCCACCTGCTACGGGTACCCCGCAACACGGCCGCGCCCTCCCAGCCTCAGAACTTCAAGATCCGGATCATCAACCAGGGCGCCGCCACCGATCCGAACAACCTGCAAGGCCCGGTGACGGTAACCTACGCCGACGGCAGCCCCGTTCCGGGTCTCGGTAACATCCCCCCCGGGGGTACCTCCGACTACGTGGAGCTGCCCTATGGCGCCTACATGTTCCGGCTCTTCGCCGACAACGACTACACCAAGGAGCTGGCGGAGCTGCCCGTGCTGGCGAACTTCAACAGCTGCGCTACGCCTACCCCTGAAATACAGGAGGGTATCTTCCCCCGGGTACGGACCTTCAAGCCCGGCGCCACCTACAGCATCGTCATTACCCAGAACATCGGGATATTCCAGGCGTGCAGCTACGCTACGCCTCCCGTGCCCTGGCCCTACAACGCCTACCGGATCGTCACGGAACAAAGCCCCGGGCTCAATACGACGTTTGCCCGCGTGGACGCGTTTAACGCGCTCCCGACGGTTCCCGTGACGGTCACGGTGGACGGTCAGCCCCTGGGCGGACAATTGCCCTACGCCGGGCACAGCGATTACGGCATCTATGTCCAGGGAACGCACCAGGTGCAGGTGCTGAACGGGGAAGGTACCGTGCTCGCGACCAGGTCGCTTACGCTTTCACCCTATGACAATTACACCGCTTGGGTGTACCAGAACCCCTCCGGTGAGCCGGACATCTGTTTCGCCAACACCGATATGACCTCCACCCTGTACCAGACCAATTCGACCGGGACCGTATTCATAGGGCAGAGCGGCTATCCCCCGATCGTACCGCCGGTGGACGACGGCACCAACGGTTCGATCCGCGTGCTCAGCACGCCGTATGCCTGGCAGACGCGGTTCCTGAACCTTACGCCGGATGTTCCCTACGCAACGTTCACGAATGACGGCACCCTGTTCACCGCTGGCGGGAACCCCAACGTGGGATATGGCGACAGCGTCAGCTACGCCGACGCCTCGATCAACCTGTCCCCGGGCTTTACAGCGCCCACGGAGCCGTTCATCATCTTTTCGTATAAATGCGGGTTCGGCCCGGTGGGAAATCCCAGCAACGGTTTTATCCCGAACATCGCGCCCTTTCCCCCGACCAAGATCCGGGTGTTCCAGTCCCAATCCGGCGCCGACGCCGTCGCACCGGGAACGATCTTATCGGGTGTAGCGCCCTTATTGGGGTCGGCCTACATAGCCAACCCGGCCTTATATCCAACACCCGGATTCATGCCGCAATCAGAGCCCGGCATCTACACCACGGCGCTGATTGGCCGTTATTATTCCGCCACCTCGTCGCAGGATGCAGCCCGCCTCGTGATATTGAAACATAACAAATGAAAAAATATTTCGCAATCGTTCCGGCCCTGCTGCTCTTGGTAGCGTGCCGCAAATACGCCGAAGGGCCGGCCACATTGAGCGGTGGCGCCCCCGCCTATCTCCGGGTGTTCAACGTGATACCCTTTGCGCTCACTCCTTTTAACTCGGCGGGGACCACGCCCTTTTTCACCTTCCTGTTCGATCCCCAGATGGATGCCCAGGGGATACCGAAGGGCGGCGCCATCGTGGGGGACTTCCTGGGCACCCGGCAATTGTATTGCACCTCTTATTCGATCAACGAGGGCAACGGCCTCAACGCTTCCCTGGATACCGCCGTCAAAACCGCCATCAATTACGAGTACCCGGGCGAGGCCCACGTGCTGGCCGCCCCGCCCATCAATGGATTCGACTTGTCGGCGTGGGCCCAGGTGCCTTCGGGCAAACACCGGGTATTATTTATAAGCCGTCCCCAGACCGATACCCCCTTCGCCAGCTTGTCCGGCACCATCCGGAAGTCCATCGTGATCGACACCACCATCGACCTGCAAGCCGGAGAAGTGTATACCCTGGAGGCGGTGGCCAAAAACCTGGACAGCAACCTGTATGGGGCTTACCTGCGCCAGGAGCAGTTCATCCACCAGAGTTTCAGCGATTCCAATATGTACGTGGGGCTTTTCAACCTGTCCGGAAAGCCATCGGCCATCAACCCGGCCGCGACCGGTTCTTACCCGGATTCCATGGACGTGAATTGCACCTATTACTATTTCGATGACATTTCCAACAATGCCAATGGCAGCTCCAGCGGAAGCTTTTACCTCCCGGTGCCGGGCTTTAACAACGCACTCCTGACGACCCTGAATGGCACGATGGCCACGACGACGCAATACTTACCGCTGCCCATATTGCCCAACAGCTATAATTACGACGAGCAGGGGATATTCCGGAAGTATTACGGTTACGGCCAGGGTAATTCGACCTACGGCACCCTGCCCAACATCCACTTGTACTTTACCAACGCCAATCTCTCGGGAGGCTTCAGCCTTAACCCGATAGAAGTCGATTTCGACCTCGACCCGGCCCTGATCAACGATGTGCAGCCTTATCTGCTCAACAGCGTGACCAACCAGGGCATATCGGCCCACAACAACCAGACGCAGTTCCAGGCCAGCATGAGCCTCTTTTCGAATTTTACCGGCACCATACGGGCGTACCCTTGCGTGAACGTCCTGGAGATCGTGTACAATACGATCTATTTTATGCGCATTCAGCCTGCATTCTATAATACGACAAACCGATGAAAAAATATTGGATGATTCTCATAGGGCTGGCCGCCGCCTCCTGCACGAAGACGGAAGTGATTTCGCCTTCGCTCGGGACGATCCACCAGACCCTGGTCAGCAACCTGGAGAGCAACTATGCCTTCAGCCTGTTCGATTATGCGCTGAAAAAAACCGGTCTGAACCAGGTGATAGCCGGGCAAACGGCCTACACCCTGCTGGTGCCCGATAACGACGCCTTTGGCAGGGACAGCATCTTCAGCACGGCCGACCTGGACAAATTGGACACGGGCTACCTGCGTCGGTGGATCGGCTATCACATCGTCCCCGGGAATATTACGGTAGCCTCCGTTTCCCAGACGGTCAACAATCCCTACCTGAGCGTGACCGGGCAGACGTTGTACTTTTCCCGGCCCATCCCGGGTCCCGCCCAGCGCCAGACCGCGGGGATCGACGAGATCCTGCACATCAACGGCGACACCGTGAATACGCCGGATATATCGGTCAGCAACGGGACGATCCAGGTGCTGAACCGCCCGCTCCGGCTGCCGGTGGCTTCGGTACAGGCCTACCTGGCGGCCAACGCGCAATACAGCGTCTTTGTCACCGCGCTCAAGAACTTCGGCCTGTGGGACCAGCTTTCCGGGCCGGGACCCGTCACCGTTTTCGCGCCCGATAACAACTCCTTCGCCTATTACCACATCACCCCTGACAGCGTGGCCCGGATGGATACGAATACCTATTACGTCAACCTGTTCAGCGTCTACGTGTCCACCCCCAGCCGAATATTCATCACCGATTTTCCCGATATCGGCGTGGGCAACTTCCAAAGCTACTATACCATCAACAACGTGTACAGCTGGAGCCTGTACTCCAACAACGGGACGGGTGGGCTCGTTGATCCCGGCAATTTTTATATCCCCGGTATCGGTTCTCCCGAACCCACGACCTGGACAGACGAAAACGCCATTACCCTCAACGGCGTCGTCCAGGGCATAGATGGGTTGCTTTGGGTACCAGGACAGCAGATCAAATAATTAAAATAATCTTATGCGCAATACGCTATACAGCCTTACCCTTTTACTCGTCCTGGCGCTGCTGGGTTCCTGCACCAAAAGCCTGGATGCGCCCCTGCCCGTAGCGGTCAAGGGGATCAGGGATACCGCCGCCAATATCCGGAATACCTTACGGAACGGTTCATTTTCCCTCTTCTACCAGGCGGTTGTCCGGGCGAACCTGGATAGCTCGTATTCGTTCTACACGGTGTTCGCGCCCAGCGACTCCGCGATGACGGCGGCTGGACTGACGAGCTCGGTGATCAATTCGCTTTCCCTCGATTCCCTGTACAAGCTCATCGGGTATCACATTTACCCGGGCTTGTATCCGGACTCGGTCCTGAAAAATGACACGCTGACGGTGCAGCTGAACAGCCTGGTGGTAACCACGGGACAAGCCATCGATTACTTTGGTCAGCTCGCGGCCGCGACCATGAATTTGCACCTGTATGTATCGCAAAGGGACGTTTTGTACGTCAACGGCCTACCCGCCAATAAGGGGGAGGCACCCCTGGAAGCCAGCAACGGTTGGGTGTACCCGGTGAACAAGGTGCTCGAGCCGCCCACCCGGTCGGTATGGAGCATCCTCACGTCCAGACCGGAGCTGAGCATGTACATCGAGGCCAGCTGGCTTATAGACAGCATGAACACCGCCTTTAATTTTCCTGAAGACCCGGACAGTGTGCTATTTGAAACCCTTCCATTTATCCCGATCCAAAACTATGGCGAGCCCACCACCACGTCATTGGTGACCTTGCTGGCGCCGACCAATGACGCTTTCGCCAGGGCGGGATTCAACACGGCCGATGATCTGCGACAGTATATAAACGGCTCCATTCCCACTACCAGGTACGTCTCCTTGCCGGCCTACCCTTACCAGGCAACCCTCTACAATTATAATGCGATGGACAGCGTACTCAAGCTCCATTATTTGAACAACCCCGGCCAAAGCATAGCATTCTACCAGGATTTGCTGTACTCACCGGCGCGCAACGACGGATGGATGAACACTAATCCCTTTTATCGGCAGGCCTACCGGTCACTAACGCAGGCCTATCCGAACACGGTACCGGTGTACAGCCAGTTCTCGAACAACGGCGGTACGCTTTCGGTGCAATGGAACCCGACGGTTCCCGCGGTCTCGCTGCCTTTTTCCCCCGCCGGTGTCTTTATGGGGGCTAACGGCGTGGTATACGAGGTCGATCAATTGTTTTATCCACATAATTAAGATTCATGCGAAAAGTACTATGTCTTTTGTTGATTGGCGCGGCCTTTTGGGGCGGTAGCAGCTCCTGCACCAAGAAGCTGGTCAATGACCCGGTAGCGGACAGCATTTACCTGGGGAGCATTCCGTTCGTCATGAACAACAATGCCACCTTCAGCGACTTCTACGCCGCCCTGCAGCAGACCGGTTGGGTGGACACGCTGTACGATACGGGGCCTTACACGGTGTTGTTGCCGAATAACGATGCTTATGCGGGGTACTATGGAAATTTCACGCAACAAGCCGGGGGACTGGCCGACTACGAGGCCGCAGAGGTCAGGGATGGGCTCACCTTGTCGGCATCGGTCGGGTATGACTTGCTGAAGGGCCGGATTTCCCTCCGGAGCCTGCCCCTGGGCATGAACCAGGAAGTGCTGTCCGTTACCGGACGCACGCATTATATAACCCGTTATCTCGATGCGGCCGGCGACACCCTGTCCGCGGTGGACGGACAACCGGTGATCAGCGTCGACAACCCCGCGACGAACGGGCTTATACAGGTGGTCGCCGGCGCGGTGCCCTACCCGAACCCGTACCCGACGGTGCTCCAGCAGATACAGAACGACACCAACCTTACCTTTTTCGCGGCCGCGCTGCAACGGGCCCACCTGGATACCCTGTTAAAAGGAGCGGGACCTTTCACGGTGCTGGCGCCCGTCAACGGCTCCTTTACCAATGCTTATTTCTCGGGGGGATACAACCTGGGTGTCAATATGAGCTGCCTGGACAGTGTCCTGGCGGCGGACCCGGTCAAGCTCACCAATTTACTGAAGTACTATATTCTCCCCGGCCGGTTTTTCCTCCATGATTTTATCCGGCAGCTGGCGAACCCGACGGATACGCTCCCACTGACCATGCTGGACGGGAACGTCGTGAAATTCACCATGAGCTATTACCCCTACGGGTCGCTGCCCTTTCTGTCGCAGGAGATGGGGACGGGGACCTTGCAGCCGACCTTTGCCGGGAATGGCAACCTGCTCAATGGAATATATCTGGCCGGCATCGACGACGAATACTTCTTCACGACCAATTCCTATAATAAGGATGGGGCCGATCTGACCGCTCAGAATGGAATAGTTCATACGATCGAAGGCGCCCTGATCCAATAAAAACATGAAAATGAAACGAATTCTCATCATAGGCTTAAGCATTTTGTCGGTCTCGTGCAAAAAGACGGGCACCGTGCTCAACACCACCAATACACAGACGATTTTGCAATACATCGCGCAGGCGCCCCAGCTCACGATCCTGAATGCGGCCATAGCGCGCTGCAACCTGGACACGGTCTTTGCCAGCGGGGGGCCGTTCACGTTCTTTTGCCCCACGGATTCGGCTTTTGCAGCCGTCGGGCTGACCATGGACAAGATCAAGGCATACGACCCCCAGGCGCTTAGCCTGCTGCTGCAATACAACATGCTGACCGGGAAGTTCAGCAGCCAGGACCTGGTCGGGTTTCTGACCGAGCAGGTCACGTCCGTGGACACCGCGTACAAACCCTTTATCGTCAAAAATTATTACGGCCTCTTCATCAATGGCATCCAGGTGACCTCGCAAGTGGAACTGGGGGACGGCGTGGTGCTGAACATCGGGAGCGTCAATTTTGCGCCCACCCAGACGGTATTGCAAATCCTCGACAGCCTTCCGGAATTGAGTTTCTATGCCGCGGTGGCCAACCAGGTACCCCAGTTCCAGACCATCTTCGGCAATCAGCCCAACAATTACTACCATTTTGGGACGCGGCCCGGTGTTACCGTTTTCGCGCCGACGAACGACGCGTTCATGGCGTATATCTATCCTACGCTCTCTTCCGTGACGCAGGTCGATCCCGGTACCCTCTATATGGATTTCGAGGCTCCGGTCCTTAACGGATTTGACTTTACGGCCGATTTCCTGGGCGGGTTCGAGACCACGGGCAACAGCTATTACTCGCAGGCGGAATTCGTGCAGTTCGAGAATCTTGCCGTTGGCAAGGATGGGCTTACGATCCTTGAAAACTACCCCTCCAGCGTTTCAGGCGGTCCGTCCCTGGTCCCCCCGCACATCATCCGGTCAAACATCCTTGCCACGAACGGCGTGATCCAGGAAATAGACCAGGTCATTCATCCCTAAACAACAGACATTATGCATATCCGTTATTATATCGCCGTTCTTGCCGTTTTCCTCGGGCTCTGTTCCACCGCCTCCGCCCAGGAAACGAGCGGGGCTTTGCAGGGCCGGGTCGTCTTTAACGACAAAGAAGCCCTGGCGGGCGCGACGGTGGTGGTCATTCACCAGCCTTCGGGCACCCGGTACACGACCACGACCAACCGGACGGGGAATTATTACATTCCCGGTCTCCGCATCGGCGGTCCCTACCAGATGCAGGTAAGCTATACCGGTATGGAGACTCAGGTCCGGGATTCGATCCAGGTGACCCTGGGGGACGCCGTGAGCGTCAACGTGAGCATGACGGAAAAAAAGGTCCAGTTATCCGAGGTTGTTGTGCTGGCGGGCAAAAGGGCCCCGGTGGCCAACATCTACGGGGCCGGGCAAAACATCAGCCGGGAGCAGGTCAGGGACATGCCCACGGTTTCCCGGAGCATCACCGACATCACGCGGATGGTCCCCCAGTCGTCGAAGGACAATTCTTTCGAGGGGACCAATTTCCGCTACAACAACGTCACCATCGACGGGGCCATCAACAACGACGCCATTGGGTTCACCCCTTCGCTGGGGGGACAGACCGGGACCTCCAACATGCCCGGCAGCAGCACCCGGACCACGCCCATTTCCCTGGACGCCATCGAGGACATGCAGGTCTATGTGGCGCCATTCGACGTTACTCTGGGCAACTTCACCGGCGGTAGCGTCAATGCGGTCACCCGGAGCGGAACCAACCGGGTCAGCGGCTCCATCTACGCCTATGGCGGGAACGCGCTGACCACCGGCCCGGACAACGCCAACGACGGGGCGAAGATGCCGTCCGACTATCACACCTACCAGGTCGGGGCCCGGATCGGGTTTCCCGTGGTGAAAGACAAAATATTCTTCTTTACCAACGAAGAGATCACCCGCCGCGTGGACCCCATCCAACAGGAAGCAGGGACCCAGGCGTCGTCGGGTATCCTCACCCTCCCGCAAGCCGACAGTATCCGGAACTACATGGTAAAAAATTATGGACTAAAAGAAGACCCTGGTACCTATGGACAGTACAATATTTACTCCAACTCCAACAAATTCTTCAACCGCCTGGACTGGAACCTGGACAGCCATAGCCAGCTGGTCATCCGCAACAACACCATTTCCTCCCAGGCCCTCAACCTGGAAAGGGACCAGGAGGATTTCCGCTTCGGGAGCATTGCCTACCAGGTCGTCAACACACAAACCTCTACCGTGGCGGAGCTGAAGACACGTTTTGCCCGGCGTTGGTTCAACGACGCCATCGCCGGGTATACCGCCATCCACGACCAGCGCAATCCTACGTCCGACCCCGCTTTTCCCCAGGTGGAAATCGTGGGGAATACGCCGGGTACGACCATCTTCCTGGGTACGGATAGGGAGGCCAGCATCTTCAACATGAAGCAAAAGACCATGGAGCTGACCGACAACCTGAGCTGGAACCTGGGCAAGCACCACCTCCTTTTGGGGACCCACAACGAGCTTTACAACATCGACTACGGTTTTGTGAACTCCTGGAACGGGCGTGTTTCCTACCCCAGCATACACGACTTCCTGACGGACAACCCTACCCGGGTACGCGGGAGCTACAACTATATCGATAATACCCGTCCCTATATCCTGGCGCACCCCGGGGCGGTGTTCAAAATCAATTTTTTCAGCGCCTATCTCCAGGACGAGATGCAGCTCACGGACAAGTTCAAGGTGACGGTGGGTTTCCGGGGCGATTATTCCGACGTGCCGCAAAAGCAGATCCTGAGCGAAAAGACGAGGTCGGGTTTTACCGATCCTTATTACGGGACCACCTATACCTATACGTCCATGAACCGGATCACCGGCAACTACCTGGGCAGGATACAGGTGTCCCCAAGGTTGGGTTTCAACTACGACATAAATGGGGATAAAAGCGTGGTGGTCCGCGGGGGCACGGGCATCTTTACCGGCCGTATTCCGTTCGCCTGGCTGGGCTATGCCTTTTACAACAACGGGGACACGTATGGCGCCTATGACCAGAACGTCATCAACGGTACGTCCCAGTTCGCCAAAGGCACCGATCCGCTGAAGTTCGATCCGCAACAGGGGATCGCGCCTTTTGCCGCCGCCAACGGACAGCTCGTAACCAATCCCCAGGCGGGTAAAAGCCAGGCGGACCTGGTCGACAACCGCTTCGTCATGCCGCAGGAGTGGCGCACGAGCCTCGCCCTCGATGTCACGGATAAGTTCGGGATCAAATATTCCTTCGAAGGCATCTACACGCAGGTCATCAAAGACGTGAAATTCCAGCAAATCAACATCCAGGACAATCCTTCTTACTACGTATACGACACGGCGGCCCGCCTGAAGAAGCAGCCCATTTTCCCCTCGGGCGGCGTCAACCCTTACTACGCCAATGCCTACGAGATGTCCAATACGGCGCTCGGCTACCGGTACAGCCTGACCGCCAAGGTGAGCAAGAAGTTCAGCGGCGGGCTGGACGTGATGGTGGCGTACACCTACGGACACTCGGAGGATATTTCGAACGGGGTGCGTAACTCGATGGAATCGAACTTCCAGCTCAACCAGGCCCTGAATCCAAACAACCCGCAGCTGGCCAACTCCAATTTCGACATCCGGCACCGGATCGTGTCCGACATCACCTACCGGCTGCATTGGGGCGGCAACATGGTCAGCACGTTTTCCGTTTTCTTCAGCGCCCAATCCGGCAATCCCTATTCTTACGGTTTCCTGAACTATACCATCCAGAATACGCCCCAGCAGCTGAGCCTGGCGTATATCCCCAACAAGGGCGAGGCCGTCAACTTCTTCCAGAACACGACGGACGCGAACGGCAACCCCGTTTCCGCCCAGCAGCAGGCGGACGCCTTTAACGCCTTTATCGACGGCAACAAGTACCTGAGCAGCCGCCGGGGGACCTATACCGAAAGGAACGGGGCGCGAACGCCCTGGAACAACACGGCGGACTTCCACTTCGCCCAGGACATCGGGCTGGGGGTCAAGCACCGGCAGATCATAACCCTTACGCTGGACATCATCAACGTCACGAACCTGCTGGACAAGAAGTGGGGCTGGGTTTATTTCTCCCCCAACACCTATAACTCCACCGCGAGCATAGGCTTGCAGCCCTATATCCCGACGCAGACGTCGCAGGGGTACCCGATCTACCAGTTTCAAAACCCGGGCAAGCCCTATTCCGTGGACTACTTCGATTCCCGCTACCAGATGCAGCTGGGAGTACGGTATTCGTTTTAAACTTACCATTTAACCTGATGACCATGCGCTTTCGTCTTATCCTTCTGATCTGCCTGGCGGCCTTTCAAGGAATATCCCTGGCCTCCCATGCCCAAATAGATACCGTCTGGGGGACCACTTCCAACGGCGGCCCTGGCGGCGCTTCCGGCGGCAGTATTTTCTATACCTTTCCGGAGGGGGGGCCTATCCAATCAGTCCACGTTTTCAATTATTTTAACGAGGGTTCGGGTGCGGGCAGCCTGACCGTGTACAATGGTATCCTGTATGGTGTCCTTGTGGGCGGCGGCCCCACCGGTAACGGCGGCCTGTTTTCTTACAACCAGACCACGGGGGTATTCACCCTGTTGTACAGCTTCGACTTCTTCACGGGCGGCGCCAATCCTTCCGGGAAGCTGGCCGTCGATTCCACGACAGGTATCCTGTACGGGACCGCCTCGCAGGGAGGAGCCAACAGCGTGGGAACGATCTTCTCCTACAATACAAAGACCCATACGTTCGCCGATGTCTACGACATGGCCGCCCAGACCGGGCAGTCTCCCCTGGGCTCGCTGACCTGGTATAAGGGCAAGCTCTACGGGATGGCCGCCGGGGGCGCCAACGTCAACGGCGTCATCTTTTCGTTCGATCCGGCGACCAACACCTATACGGACCTCTATGATGCGTCCGATCTTGATCCGGGGTACAACGGCAACGACGGCTCCCTGGTCGTATACAATAACCTGCTTTACGGGGTTGGCCAGTATGCGGGTGTTAACGGCGTGGGATTGATTTTCTCCTTCGATCCGGCGACCAATACCTATCAGGACCGGTTCGATTTCGACGACTTCCATGGGGATTACCCGGTGGGGATCACCCTTTTTAAGGGCGCTTTGTACGGTGTCACATCCGGTGGCGGCCTGGTCGACCAGGTTGGCGAGCTGTTTTCTTTCGACCCCGTCGCGGACCAGGTCACGCCCCTGTATTTATTCTCCAACGAAGGCACCGGCGGCTATTACCCCCAGAGCAACATCATGGGCACCGGGAATTCCCTGGTGGGAACGACGGACTATGGGGGGACCTATTATTCCGGTGGTACCCTATTCAACTATGACCTTTCGACGGGTACCTATACGGATGTGGAATCGTTCAATCCCAATGTCGTCGGGGGCAGCCCCTACCTTTCCACATTGCTCGCGACACACGTCATCGGGACCACCCCTCAGACCATGACCTTTGGCGACCTGTCCAAAAACTACGGCGATGCGCCCTTCGACGGGGGCGCGGTGGCCAGCTCCGGCCTGCCGGTCATCTATACCAGCGACAATCCCCAGGTAGCGGTCCGGTCCGGCAACCTGATCAAGATCATAGGCGCGGGGACCGCCAACATCACGGCCATCCAAAGCGGGGACCCTACCTATGACTCGGTTTCGGCGACACGGGCGCTGACGGTGGCGCCGGTCCCGCTGGTGATCAAGGCCGGTGACACGACCAAGAACCAGGACCAGCCCAACCCGGTATTCAGGGCGGTCTATACCGGCTTTGTGAACGGGGACAGCGCGGGCAGCCTGACCGATACGCCCACCCTTGTCACGACCGCGGATACCAATTCCCTCCAGGGTACCTATCCCATTACCGCCAGCGGCGCCGCCGATCCCAATTATACCATTACCTACGCACCGGGCGTGCTCACCGTGATCGGTCTGCTCCAGCACATCTCCATGCCGGATTCTGTCGTGACCTACGGCCAGCAGGATACCGCCCTGGCAACAGCGAGCTCCGGTCTGCCTGTCACCTACGCCAGCAGCAACCCCCAGGTGGCCACGATTACCACCGACCAAAAGATCCACATCACGGGGGCGGGGACCACGGTGCTCACCGTGAACCAGGCGGGGGATGCCGACTGGGCGGGCACCCAGTCGAGCTTTGCCTTCACGGTGAATCAGGCCATCCTGACTATTACCGTCAACAACGCCACCAGCGTTTATTTACAGCCCTATCCGCCCTTCACCGTGACCTATTCCGGTTTTGTCTACGGTGAGGATACCTCGCTGGTGACGACCAAACCCGTGCTGACGACCACCGCCGCGCCCGGCGCTTATCCCGGTGTCTATATCATCAATGGGGGAGGGGCGGTCCTGACGCCGGACAACTATACGCTGTCGTACGTCTCCGGTACCCTGAACATCACCCCGGTCGGAGGGGACAAGGAGAACAGCCTCCAAACCTTTTTCAGCAGCCCCACGAGCCTCCAGGTGAATGTCTATGCCATGGCCGCGCAAAACGGGGTCATCCAGCTTTTCGACGTCACCGGCAGGCCCCTGCTCAACAACGCAGTCTCTTTGAACCAGGGCTTTAATCAGTTCACCCTCCCGGTGACCGACCTGCCCGCCGGCGTATACATCGTCCGCGTAGTGGGTGACAACATGAAGCTCAGCACCAAGATCAGTAAACAGTAAATAATATGAACAAATCTCATTTTATAAAATCCAGTATCGCGCTCGCCTGTCTGTTGTCTGTCCTGACTTCAGCCAGCGCGCAAGTCGTCACCGCCGCCGCTTCCTCCCTGCGGATCGACCCCGATACCCGGAGCGGCGGCATGGGAAATCTCGGACTGGCCACGAGCCCGGACGCGCAGTCCGGTTTGTTCAACCTTGCCAAAACGCCCTTTACGGAGGCGCGGTCCGGTCTCGGGCTCAATTACACGCCCTGGCTGACGAACCTGGCCAGCGGGATGTATTTCGCGGAGGCGGCGGGGTATCATCGCTTCGACACGCTCCAGGCGTTGTCCGCCGCCGTCCGGTTCTTTAACCTGGGGGATGTGGAGGTGACCGATTATTCGGGCACGCATCTCCAAACCGCGCATCCGCGGGAGTACTCGGCCGAGCTGGGTTATTCCAGGAAGCTGTCCGAACGGCTCGGTATCGGCGTGACGTTCCGTTACCTCAATTCCAGTCTCGTCAGCGGGAATGTAAACGGCACCGACTACCATACCGGGACGGCGGTGTGCGCGGACTTGTCGCTGTACTACCAGGGACTCAACGCAGACGGGCAAGGCTTGTCCGCCGGGTTTGCGTTGTCCAACCTGGGCACCAAGGTCGGCTACAGCGAGGGAGAAAAGGATTTCCTCCCCGCGCATATGGGGTTGGGTCTGGCTTACACCTTTGTTTTGGATGAGGACAACCGGATACAGGCGGGGGTGGACGCGGGTAAGCTGCTGGTGCCCGCCGTACCTGCGGATTCGGCCGCCCTGGTGCGTTACCACGCCTATGGCATCCCGCAGAGCTGGGTGCACGGATTTGACAACAGCGCCTACAATTTTTCAATCGGTGCCGAATATGCGTTCCAGCGCCTCTTCTTTGTCCGGGCGGGTTATTATAAGGAAACGGCGGATGCGGGCGGGCAACACTACCTGACGGCCGGTCTCGGGCTGCATTACAAAAGCGCCGGCCTGGATTTCTCCTACATCGCTCCCCAGGGAAGCGGCGCCACCCAAAGTCCTATGTCCAATTCGGTCAAATTCGGGGTGTCGTTCGATTTTTAGGCCACGGCGCGCCGCGCCCGGAGTCGTTTGCGCAGTTCGCCACCCAAGGCGCCCGCCACCAGCAGCAGCATCGCCCAGGTGCTGAAGGACGCTATCTTTTCCCCCAGGTAGAAAGCCGCCGGCCGGAAGGCGAACCGGATCGTGTGCTGTCCCGGGGGGATGGACAACCCGCGGAGCGCATAGTCCACTTTTTGGATGGGCGCCTCCACGCTATCGATATACGCCTTCCAGCCGCGGGAGTAATAGACCTCGCTAAACACCGCGAATTCGGGATTCTTCGTGACGGAGGTATATAGAATATCGTCGTTGTCGTTGGTTATGAGCCGGATGCTATCCCCCGGGGCGTACCGGGGCGCCACCGGCGGCATTGCCTCCACCAGCGCGCTGTCGAAGGGGTTGAAGTGGTCCAGGTCGTGCATGGCTTCGGTTGGTCCGGAGACGCGGTGCAAACGGGGGACGAACCAGACCGGGCCGATGGCGCCGGGGTTCCGGACCACGATGGGGTCGCGGGCCGGCGCGGGGGCCTCGGGGAAACTAACCGCGGAGGCCGGCTGGGGCATGATCAGGTACCGGGTGTTGAACATATCCAGCACGCCCTGGTTGAGCGGCTGGCGGTTGAGCTGGTACGTGATGAGGTCCTCGATCAGGGCGAGCCGCGCGGGGTGGTAGCCCCCGAGTGAATTATGGTAATAGGAGGTTTCGGACTCCTGGAAGGCGTTATCGAGACCCTCGCTCAGGTTCAATACCCGGTAATATCCCGTATCCCGGCTTATCTGCTCGTCGGCCGCCGTGGGGCTTATGCTCATCGCGGACTGTTCCTTTTCCAGGTAGCTGTTGTAATTGAGGTAGCGGGTGTCCACCGTCATCAGGTCCGCGAACACCAGCACCGTCAGACCGGCCATGGCAAATACCGGCCGGAAACGGCGGCGGATATACCAGCCCAGGAGCCCTGCCGCGCCCGCGATAAACAACGCCGACCGGAGCAAGTCGCTCCCGAACAGGTCCTGCCGGTCTTCGGAGGCCGCTGTCAGGAATGATTTACCGATCACCGGGTCCACCTTGTTGATTTGCGTCAGGTACTGGTCGCGTTGAAGGTCCTGCCCGGATTGGTAATCCAGCGTCAGGTACAGGGCCACCCCCGCCAGCAGCAGCGCGCCCGTCACCACGAGGGCGCTGTTGAAACGGCGCTGGAGCACGTGCTCCGCGGGCGATGCGGGCGACGCGGCGCCGGCCGCGGCGCCGAAAAACAGCCTTTGCAACCCCAAACAGGCCAGCAGCGGCGCGGTCAATTGCGGAATAACCAGGATCATCGACGGTACCCGGAAGCGGTTGTAGAAAGGCAGGTATCTAAAGAGGAAGTCGTTGAAGAAGGCGAAATGTCTTCCCCAAGCCATGAGGATAGCCAGTACCGTAAGTCCGACCAGCCAGGCCCTGTGCGGTGTCCGGGCGTAAAAGCTGCCGAACAGGAAAAGGAAACAGATGATGGCGCCCAGGTAAACCGGTCCCGTGGTGCTCGGCTGGTCGCCCCAGTAGGCATTGAAGGCGGTAAAGAACTGGTCGGATTCCCAGTCGGGCAGGTGCTGGCGTTCCAGGGCCCGGGCGAGCCGGGAGTCCTTGCCCAGGGACTCGCTGGCGCCCCCGTAAACGTTGGGGACCAGCAGACTGAGCGTCTCCGCGCGGCCATAGCTCCATTGGAAGGCGTAGTCGGGCGACAGCCCTTCCCGGCTCGAGGGGTTGCCGTCCAGGCGTAATCCCGTACCCCGGGCGGACTCCTGCGCATAGTCGTAGGTCGTGAAGAGGGTAGTGGCGTTGGTCAGCGCGCCCAGCAGCCCGGCCGCGCCCGCCAGCAGCAGGCACAGCGCCATGGCTTTGAAGCGCCCTCCGCGTATCCAGCGGACGATATAGACCAGGGTCACCGCCACGGCGATGATCAGGAAGTAATACGTGATCTGGGGATGGTTCCGGCTGACCAGGAGGCTGCTGAAAAGCGCCACCAACAGGGTCCCCCAGCGATACCGGCCGTCATACAGCAGGATCAGGGCGCCCAGGAGGAAGGGTACGTAGCCCATGGCCTGGATTTCGGTCTCGTGACCCGCCGCCACGAGGATGGGGCTAAAGCTGGCGTACCCATAGGCCAGGGCGCCGAGGATGCCGATCCCGGGATTTATCCGAAGTACCTGGGTCAGGAAATAGAACGACACGCACAGCAAAAAGAAGAACGCCACCGGGGCGGGGAGAAAAAGGGTGCATACATTGTGCAGCCAGCCGAGCGACAGCCGGTTGCCCGATTCCAGGGCGGTCTGGAAGGCGGGCATGCCGCCGAACATGCTGTTGTTCCAAAGCGGGAAGTGGCCGTGGGCGGCCTTGTATTGCTGCATCTGGCGGACGGAGCCCATCCAACCGGCGACGTCGTCCTGGTTGAGCACCTTGCCGGAAAACAAGGGCTGGCAATACACCACCGCGATCAGTATAAAAAGGGTAACGGCAACGACGTGGGGAATCACTTTCTTCCAATCAAATTCGAGCTGTTGCATACCTGTTGACTGGTTTCTGAACAAAAACAGTGCCTGTGCCATTCGCGCGCAAGATATATTACAAAAGCATATTTGTTGTGGTTTTGTTATGGAAGGGCGAACGCCACGTAGGCGTCCCCCGATGCCGTGTTGAGCTTCCCGCCGCCGCAGGCGATCACCAGGTACTCCTTACCGTCGACCGCGTACACGGTCGGCGTCGCAAAACCGCAGGCCGGGAGCGCGGTCTCCCATAGCAACCGCCCGTCCCGTTTGTTATACGCCCGCAACCGTGCGTCCCGCGTGGCCGCGATAAATACCAGTCCCCCCGCGGTCACCACCGATCCCCCATAGTTCTCGGTCCCCGTATGTCCCAGCGGGGTATCCCCGAGCGTATCCCGCCAGACGATCCGGCCCCGGTTCAGGTCGATCGCCGTGAGCGTGCCCCACGGCGGCGTTATGGCGGGGTAACCGTCCCGGCTTAGGAATTTGTTGTAACCCGTCGAGGTGAAGGGCATGGCGTCGTAGCCATCGACCTGTTGTTTCCCTCCGGAAAACGGCCGGTTTTGTAGCTTCCGGTCCTCCAGGATGACCGAAGCCAGGGCCTGGCGCTGGCCGCTGTCCAGATCGGCGAAGGCCGGCATCATCCGCCTTCCCGTCTCCAACAGGCGCGTGAACCGCGCGTAGGTATAGTCCCGCGGTGCGCGGAGCAGCGAAGGGTAGTTACCTCCCCCCTGGCGTTCGGGTCCGTGACAGCTCATGCAGCGGGCAACGTAGAGCGCTTTCCCCGCTTCCCCATTTGTCTTTTGCGGTTCCGGTGTCACGTCTACCATTGTGAGCACCCAGGGCATCTCGCAGGCATTTACGTAAAGGTATCCCGTGGCGGGGTCGTAGGACGGACCGCCCCATTCGCCGCCGCCGTCAAAACCGGGGAAGATCACGGTGCCCTCCCGGGAGGGCGGTACAAAGAGCCCTTTGCGATAACCCGCGTAGCGGCGCGCCAGCGAGTCCGCGTCCGGGGCGCCCGATCTCAGGATGCCCGAGGCCACCGCGTTTTTTTCCTGGCCACCGGCGTCCGACCGGGCGAAGGCCGGCAGGAACGTGGGGAAGGGCTGTGTGGGCCACGGTTTTTCCCCCGCCAGCTCCGAAACGGTATCGACGGCGACTTCGCGCACGGGGTACAAGGGCTGGCCGGTGGCCCGGTCCAGCAGGAAGACGAATCCGCTCTTCGTGATTTGGGCCACTGCCGCCACCGGTTCGTTATCCTTACGAATGTCGACCAGCACCGGCGCGGTGGGCAGGTCGCGATCCCACAGGTCGTGGTGGACCGTTTGGAAGTGCCAGATCCTTTTGCCCGTTGCCGCGTCCAGGGCCAGCACGCAGTTGGCATAGCGGTCGTCCCCCTTGCGCTTACCCCCGTAAAAGTCGTAGCTCGCCGAACCGATCGGCGCATAAACGATGCCGTTAGCCTCGTCGAGGCTGAAGCCCGCCCAGGCGTTGGCGCCCCCGGCGTGCCGCCACGCCGCGGTGTCCGCCCAGGCGTCGTATCCCGGTTCGCCCGGCCACGGGATCGTGTGGAATATCCAGCGCCGCTGCCCCGTATGGACGTCATACGCGCGGATGGAACCGGGCGCCGCCGGGGTCGTCTCGTCTACGCGGCAACCGATGATGAGCAGGTCTTTATAAATGATACCCGGCGTCGTCGACGCCACGTACTCTTTGTCGACCGGTCGGTCGAGACCGGTGCGGAGGTCAAGGATGCCGTTTTGTCCGAAATCCGGGATCAGCCGGCCGGTATGGGCGTCCACGCAAAAAAGGTGCGCCCCCGCCGAATAGAACACGCGCTCGTCCTTATACAACGCCACGCCCCGGCAAACACTCAGGGAAGACTCCCCGACCCCTTTGGGATCGAAGACCCAGCGCACACGCCCGGTGGCCGCGTCGAGGGCGAACAACCGGAGCCTGGGCGACACGCCATAAAAGACGCCCCCGGCTTCCAACCCGTTGACCTGTATCTGCGTACCCTTGTCGTCGTCCCCGGTGTGATAGGTCCAGGCTATCGCCAGGCGGCCGACATTGGCCGTATCGATCTGGGACAGCGGGGAATAGTGCCGGGCGTCCTTTCCGCCGCCGTATACGGGCCAATCCGTGGTTTGGGGGTGGCCGCAGGCGCACAGCAGTGCCAGGCACACCAAGTGGTGGGGTTTCATAAACGGAAGTTAATTGTTTTCTAAAAGCGGCGTCACGGTCGCCCCGATCCCCGGAAGGGCGGTAACTTGCCGCATGCGCTTCATCCTGCTTTGTTCACTGCTCACTCTTCCGTTCCTTGTCCGGGCACAGCAAGATTCCATCGTCGAGGTCAACGGGATCGTGCTGTCCAAGGACAGCCTCCGTCCCATGGCGGCGGTCAGTATCGTTATCCGCGGGACAAAAAGGGGAACCATCACCAACGAAAAGGGCGGTTTCGGGGTGGTCGCCCTGGTAGGCCAGGAGATCGACGTCACCAATGTAGGGTACCTGGCCCAACACTTCACCGTCGAATCCGGGGACAACAAGGCCCACGTGATCATACTCCAACAGGACACGGCCTACCTGGAGTCCTTGTCGATCACCAACCGCCCCAGCAAGGAGCAGTTCTCGCATGACTTCGTGACATCCGCGTTCAGGGACAAGGACCAGGAGACGGCCAAGAAAAATGTAAACCCCAAGGATTTAAAGATCATCGCCAAGGGCGTGCCCCTGGACGCCTCCGAAAAGGCCGACCGGACCCTGACCCAACAGGCCCACGCCCAGGCGGTGGGCAACCAGGTGCCGGACCTCGTAGGCGTAAACCTCCTCCAGTTCTTCGGGAACAAAAAGAAAAAGTCGCGCCCCCTCCCGCCCCTCCACGAGGACCTGGTCAACCACGCGCTACAGGATTCGCTGGCGCAGGGGCTCCACCGCGATACCACCCAATTCCACCGCGATACAACTCAGCTAAAAAAGGATACCCCGGGGCGCCCCCGGCCGGATTCGGCTTCCCATCTCTAACATCTGGAACAATAATTGCGGGCGGGTCTAATACATACTTATTTATTTATGAAAAGATTACGTCTGATGAAAGCCCTCTTTTTGTTCGCTCTCCTGGGCGGCGCCACCGCGGTGACTGCACAGCGGCACGGAGGGGGCGGTGAGAACCCGGTCCAAACGGGTACAGTGATCCTCAACCTCGGCGTAGGCACGGGGGCGGATTACGGGAATTATTATTACAACACGCCGTTCGGCACAAAGGCCGCGGTCGAAGTCGGCATCTGGCAGGCGGGACCGGGTGTGATCACCCTGGGCGGTGAGATCGGCGCCTCGTTCGGCGATGGCGGGTACCACAACTATGACGGCTACAAGGCGCATATGATCGGCGTGGCCGGCCGCGCCGCCTGGCACAATGGCTGGAATGTACCGGGGCTGGACACCTACGGAGGCGTTTCCGCCGGGTTGGCTTTCCGCCACTATCAGTACGACGATGGCGCGGGTGGTACCTACGACCATAACTCCGTGACGCCTTTCCCCGGCATTTTCGTGGGCGCCAGCTATTATGTCACGCCGAATTTCGGGTTCAATGCCGAAGCAGGGTATGACATCACCAACGTGCAAGTGGGGATCGTCTTCAAATTGATGTAGTTTTACGGCGTATGCCCTACGCCCGCGTTTTGCTGCTCGTCTTCCTGTTACCGCTCGCCCCGCGCGCCCAGGACAAGGTGGCGCTCACCGCCATGACCCTTTGGAAAGACTCCATGACGGTCGGTCGCCCGATCCACTGGAACTACGAGCAGGGCGTCGTGCTCGAGGGCATGCGGGCGCTCCGGGAACGCACCCGTGACAGCGCCTATGTCCACTACATCCGGCATACCATCGATCCATACATCGGAACGGATGGCAGCATCCGCAGCTATAAAGAGGAGGACTTCAGCCTGGACAACATCAAGACGGGCCGGAGCCTCCTCTTTCTTTGGCAGGCCACCGGCGAC